>DJNB01000086.1:2809-15692 GCA_002435545.1 Lachnoclostridium sp. UBA6475 | reverse complement strand
CGATGCCCACTTTGCCCCAAGGTGTATCAAACACTTTAAAGCCGTCATCGGAAGGCGTGTAGTAGTCTTGTTCATAAAACTGTTTGGCTTGGGCAATGTGCACCATTTTGGCAGAATCCAGCCATTTTCCTTCCGGCGTCAGCCAAAGCGAGGTGTCGTACCGCTTGCCCTGCAGTTCCAAATACAGATTAGGAGATAAGTAGTAGTGATGCTGTGCCGCTTTTTGGCACAAAGACGCAATCACTGGGGCATCCGGCGTCAGGCAGTAGGCATCGGCATTTTGTTTTTCATATTGAGGAAAAAACGGTGATAATTGAATTTCCGGAAAAAACAGCAGGTCGCAGTCATTGGCTTCATCACAAAAATGGAGTGACTTTGCAGCATTTTTTTCCATGACTTTTTCCATAGATAATTGAGCTAAGGCAAGTTTCATACAATCCTCCTCGTAACAGTACCCGGCATGGGTTTAAAAACATACAAAAATTTTCTTGAAAAATGAATACTTTTATTATATTCTATGATATACGAATACGCAATAAATGAAAGAAAAAGAGAAAGATAAAGAAAAATATTCTTGAATTTTAAACAAATACATTTCGCATATATGAAAAAAGGGAAATATACGCTGAACCGTACAGCCGTATGCAGACAGACTGCTGCAGCGCTGTTTGTATTGCAGTAAAATATACTATTGTATATAGATGTATATAAGAAATACCTTGAAAGGCTTGTCGGAATAGTGTATGATTTTAAAAGGTTTTATTACAATGTGATACACAGCGCAAGAATAGAAAACTTGCTGGAAAGTTAGGATGGAGATATATGCTGGAATTTCCAATTAAACGAACGATTATTATTGATGATACGAAAAAGAAAAAACGAGGCCGCAAGAAAAAAGCAGACGGCGAAAAAATGATCATCAATGGAACGGTGAATCTTCCGGAAAAGAAACCGCTGAAGAAATTAGATCCGCTGCCAAAGAATGCCAAAAATCTGGTTATCGTGGAATCACCGGCCAAAGCGAAGACGATTGAACGCTTTTTGGGAAGCGATTACAAAGTAATGGCCAGCCGCGGTCATCTGCGGGATTTGCCGCGCAATCAGTTTGGCGTGAATATAGAAGATGGGTTTACGCCGTCTTATACGAACATGTGGGACAAACGCAAACTTATTGAAGAGCTGCAAAATGAATATGTCCGTTCTAAAAAAGTCTATCTGGCAACGGACCCGGACCGTGAAGGGGAAGCGATTTCCTGGCATTTGGCTCATTTGCTGGAAATGGATCCTCATGATAAATGCCGCGTCATGTTTCATGAAATTACAGAAAAAGCGGTGCATGCCGGTATGCAGGACCCGGAACCGATTGATTTGCAGAAAGTGGATGCCCAGCAGGCACGCCGTGTGCTTGA
This sequence comes from Lachnoclostridium sp. UBA6475, assembly GCA_002435545.1. Taxonomy (GTDB): domain Bacteria; phylum Bacillota; class Clostridia; order Lachnospirales; family Lachnospiraceae; genus Eubacterium_F. The sequence goes on along the minus strand of DJNB01000086.1, from coordinate 14,283 downwards.
CCGTATTGTGGGATATTCCATCAGTCCGCTTTTGTGGCAGAAAGTAAAACGTGGACTGAGTGCCGGACGAGTGCAGTCGGTAGCGCTTCGTATCATTGCCGACAGAGAGGCACAGATCGATGCGTTTATTCCGTCCGAATACTGGAGTCTGGAAGCGGAATTTCCGATAAAGGGATGCAAGAAACCGCTTTTGGCGAAGTATTACGGAAATCCGAAAAAACAGGAAAATATTGGAAAAGAAGAACTGGAAAAAATTTACAACGAATTAAAGGGCGCAGCGTATGAAGTTTCTGAGGTCAAGAAGGGTGAGCGCTCTAAAAAACCGCCGCTGCCTTTTACGACCAGTACATTGCAGCAGGAGTGTGCGAAACATTTAAATTTTGCCACCTCAAAGACAATGCGTATTGCGCAGCAGTTATACGAAGGAGTTGCGGTCAAAGGACATGGAACGATCGGACTGATCACTTATCTCCGTACCGATTCTACCCGTATTTCCCAAGAGGCAGATGCCGAATGTAAGGAGTTTATCCGCGAAAATTATGGCGAAGAAAATGTGATAGGAAATGCAGTACAGAAAAAAGACGACAAAAAGATTCAGGATGCCCACGAGGCGATCCGTCCTACGTATGTCGATCTGACACCGGCCGCCGTGAAAGATTCCTTATCCAGAGATCAGTTTCGTCTTTATCAGCTGATATGGAAGCGTTTTGTGGCAAGCCGTATGAATGCGGCACGTTATGAGACGACATCCGTAAAAATAGATGCCGGGAACTATCGTTTTACGAGTTCAGGCTCCAAAATCGTATTTCCGGGATTTCTTTCGGTATACCAAAATGAGGAAGATAAGGCAGAAAATAACGCTGCCCTTCATAAAGTGGCTCAGGGTGACGTGTTCCGGGAAGTTGAACTCAAACAGGAACAGCATTTTACGCAGCCGCCGGCTCATTATACAGAGGCCTCTCTGGTAAAAGAACTGGAAGATCTTGGAATTGGAAGACCAAGTACGTATGCGCCGACGATTTCGACGCTTATTTCCAGACGGTATCTTGCAAAAGAAAACAAAAATCTGTATTTGTCCGATCTGGGAGATATTGTAAATAAAATTATGATAAGTGCATTCCCAAGCATTGTTGACGTAAACTTTACCGCTACGATGGAAACACTGCTGGATGGCGTGGCAGAAGGAACGGTAGAGTGGAAAAGCATCATCCGCAATTTTTATCCGGATCTGAAAGAAGCGGTCGAACATGCCGAACAGGCGCTTGAGAAGATAGAAATTGAAGATGAGGTAACGGATACCATCTGTGAAAATTGTGGCAGAAACATGGTGATCAAATATGGCCCGCATGGAAAATTTCTGGCTTGTCCGGGATTTCCGGAGTGCCGTAACACCAAACCTTATTTTGAAAAAATCGGCGTGAAATGTCCGAAATGCGGCGGCGAGATCGTTATTAAGAAAACCCAGAAGGGACGGCGCTACTATGGATGCGAAAATTATCCGGAATGTGAAGTGATGACATGGCAGAAACCATCCAAAGAAATTTGCCCGAAATGCGGCAATATGTTATTGGAAAAAGGCAATAAGCTGGTTTGTGCAGAATCTTCCTGCGGATATATCATGGAAAAACAAAAGGATAATGCTTGATATTTTTTTGAATCTATGATAAAATTATTATAAGTGATTGTGAGGCATGAAGATGAGTGTAGAACTTTTGGACAAAACACGTAAAATCAATCGATTACTAAGGGATAATCGTGTGTCGAAAGTGGCATTTACGGATTTATGCCAATTGCTTGGCGAATTATTAGAATCCAGTGTATATGTGATCAGCAACAAAGGAAAGATTTTAGGGATACATCAAAAATCTGACGACTCACCGCAGCCCTATTTCCCATCTTCGGAGGGACAATGGCTGGATGCGGCTATGTCAAAGCGCTTTCTGGAAGTGTTGTCAACAAAAGAGAATGTGAATTTAGAGTTTATGGGATTTCCACGTAAAACCGCCGAGGGAATTCAGGCAATGATCGCGCCGGTATATATTGCAGGAAAAAGACTGGGGACACTATTCCTCGCACGGAAAGAACGATGCTATGGAATAGAGGATATTATCCTGACAGAGTACAGTACAACGGTAGTGGGACTGGAAATGACAAGGGCAGTTTCGGAAGAAGATGATTTTGCAAGCCGGAAGCAGCAGGAAATTGAATCCATATTACATATTTTATCCCCTTTGGAAAAAAGTGCGGTAAAACAAGTGGTTTGCAGAATTGAAAAGGGAGAGGGAACGATCATCACTTCCCGCTTGGCAAAAGAAGTTGGAATTACCAGGACTGTCATTGTAAACGCACTGAAAAAAGTAGAAAGTGCAGGGCTGATCCAGACAAAATCGTATGGCGTCAAAGGAACGCACATTAAGATTATAAATGATAGGATATATACTGATTTTGTAACATAAATAATGGAAATGGATTTCTGATAACGCAAATGGAATTGTGATCTTTCGTGATTCCCTTTGCGTTTTTATACGAAAAAAGATGGATTGGAGGCTTAAAGATGGTTTTATCAAATGCATACAATTATATCAATGTGCTCGGAAAAGCGGCAGATGCCAGCTGGACAAGAAACGATATACTGGCAAATAACATTGCAAATGCAGATACTCCGGGATTTAAGAGAAAGGACGTACAGTTTGAGACGTATCTTGCCAATGCGGTAGCAGGGACGGATAGTCTGGATGAGACGATTGCCAACATTGACCTGAACGAGTTAAACTGCACAACGTATACCGATCAGGCAAATCTCAGTTACCGTTATGACGGCAACAATGTGGATATCAATACGGAAAATGTGGAATTGGCGAAAAACCAGTTAAAATATTATACATTGATGAATTCGATGACGCAGGAATTTTCCAGACTGAAATCCGCACTTCGTACATCGTAAAATGTTTAATATTAATCATTTTGACAATAACCAAAGTAAGAAAGGATGAAAAAGCATGTCAGTATTTGGAGCAATGGATGTCAGCGCATCCGGAATGACGGCTCAGCAGCTTCGAACCGATATCATTTCACAGAATATTGCAAATGTGAATACAACAAGGGATGAAAACGGAAAAGTATATAAACGTAAAACCGTTGTTTTTGAGGAAAAAAGTTATCCGACATTTAATGAATCCCTTCAATATGCCACGGGACATATTGGCAAAGGAGTAAAAGTGACAGAGATTGTTGCGGATCCTTCTGAGGGAAATAAAGTCTATGATCCGTCTCATCCCGATGCAGACCAGGATGGATATGTAACTTACCCGAATGTAAATACAGTGACGGAAATGACCAATATGATCGATGCAACGCGTGCGTATGAAGCGAATGTGACAGTCCTTAATTCAACCAAGGGGATGGCATTGAAGGCACTGGAAATCGGCGGAAACAGCTGATAATAGAGAATAAAAGGAGAAAAAGGAATGGACATTACAAATATTTCGGCCGTTCAGTCGTTATCTGATGTAAGCCGTTACGCAAGTTCAAATGCAAAAGTAACACAAAAAGAGGATGGAAACCGCTTTGATTCATTTTTGGCGTCTGCGATCGATATGGTTGGAGAGACCAATCAATTATCCAATGCAGCGGAGGCGGAAGAAATACGGTACGCTACCGGACAGTCCGATAACTGGCATGATCTGATGGTTGCGCAGCAGAAAGCAAATATTTCACTGCAGTATACGGTTGCGGTAAAAAATACAGCATTGGAAGCATATCGTACATTGATGAATATGCAGATGTAATAGACAGACACTTATGATGTTAGGAGAGTAAAACGGTATGATGGACCAATTGATTGCCATAAAAGACAAATTACTGGCTTTTTGGAATAAGTACACAACAAAACAAAAGACAATTGTAATCAGTGTTGTTTTAGCGGTGTTTTTTGCAATTGTAATCTTGTCTTATGTATTGACAAGGCCGGTATATACGCATCTGGCTTCTTTTTCGGATGCGAGTTTGGCAAGTACATTGTCAGAGGCTTTGGACGGAAAAGGAATTACCTATAAGATGGAGACAGATCCGAATACTGGTATTACTTCCTTTGATGTTGAGCAGAGCAAATATTCAGATGCGGCACTTGTCATGGGTGCAAATGGTATTGTAGATAAAGAAATGACCTGGGATGATGCGTTACAGAGCGATATGACAACGTCTTCGCTGGAAAAACAGACCAAGATCACGCTGGCACTGCAGTCATCCATCAAAGAAAATCTGCTTAAATTTGACGGCGTGGAGGATGCGACCGTTATTATTAACCGCCAGGAGGATGATAAGAAATTTATCTCAGCGACCAAAGAGACGGCGGTCAGCGTTTCGCTGAAACTTGCAGATGGAAAGGAACTGCCGACAGAGACAGCTACGGCAATGGCCTTTTATCTGACAAATGCAGTAGGAAATACAACAACAGATAATATTGTTATTGTAGATACAAAAGGAAATCTGCTGTATGGAGCAAAGACAGACAATACTCTGGGTGGTACGATTTCCGGAACGGAAGACTATAAAGCAAAATTACAGCAGACATTTTCCGAACGTACGGAAAAGATGCTTTTAAAAGCCGGATATGACGATGCCGACTGTAGTAAGACCAATATTAAATTTGATATGGATAAAGTGACAGAGCTGGTTACTACATATTCCGTGGCAGACGGTCAGGATCAGGGATATTACTCCAGTTCGTATGAGTATTCCTCTACGGGTGCGTCCGGAAGCGGCGGTACACCGGGAACCGATTCGAACGGAGAAGAGACGGATTATATGATCCAGAGCAACGGAACTTCCAATTCAGAGACAATCTTGAATAAATACGATTATCTGCCAAATGAAGATGTAAAAAATATCGAACATGAAGTAGGTGCTGTCGTGCCGGGAGAATCTTCAATGGGTGTTGTTCTGACAAAGTACAAAAAGATATCCGAAGAGTCGTTACAGGCAAGCGGAGCACTTGACAATATTAGTTTTGAAGAATATGCAGACCAGAACAGCGATCCGACGACACTGCAGGTGCCGGATGAGATTTTACAGCTGGTATCCGCGGCTACCGGTATTGCGCAGAACAACATAACGATCATTGCGCAGGAGCAGCCGGTTTATGAAGCGGCAGAAAAGACTGGTTTTGCCGGTGGCATTACAAATTATCTGATGATCATACTGGCAGTTTTGATCGGTGCGCTTCTGATCTTTGTTATTATCCGTGGTACGGCACCGGTGAAAGTAGCAGAGACAGAGCCGGAACTTTCTGTAGAAGATCTGCTTGCTACAACGAAGGAAAATGAGGAAAATCTTGAAGAGATTGAACTTAGTGATAAATCGGAAACTCGAAAGATGATAGAGAAATTTGTGGACGAAAATCCGGAAGCAGTTGCTATGTTGCTGCGTAACTGGATCAATGATGACTGGAATTAAGTTAGGAGGTACGGCATGAGTGCAATATCGGAATTGGATGGAATTCAGAAGGCAGCGATTCTTTTGATCACACTTGGTCCGGAGAAAGCGGCGGGAATATTTAAGCATTTAAAAGAAGACGAGATTGAACAGCTTACGTTGGAAATTGCCAATACCCGAAGTGTATCTCCGGCTGATAAAGAAGCTGTTTTGACCGAGTTTTATGAAGTATGCCTTGCACAGCAGTATATTGCCGAAGGTGGTATCGGATATGCAACGGATCTTCTTCAAAAAGCTTTGGGAGAGGACAAGGCAAAAGAAGTTCTTGGAAAACTTACCGCATCCCTTCAGGTTCGTCCATTTGAATTTATTCGAAAGACAGAGGCGTCTCAGTTGATGAACTTTATCCAGGATGAGCATCCACAGACGATCGCAATGATCTTATCTTATCTGTCACCAACTCAGGCGGCAGGCGTTATCAGTACACTGCCACCGGATAAGCAGACGGATGTTGCGAAACGTATTGCCCTGATGGATCGTACGTCACCGGATGTCATCAAAGAAGTGGAGAATATTTTGGAACAGAAACTGGCTTCGCTTGTTAATCAGGATTACACGATCGTCGGTGGTATCGACTCGATCGTTGAGGTATTAAATACTGTAGACCGTGGTACAGAAAAACATATCATGGAGAATTTGGAAATCGAAGAGCCGGAACTTGCAGACGAGATCCGCAAGAAAATGTTTGTATTCGAGGATATTCTTATGCTTGATGACCGTTCTATCCAGCGTGTACTGCGTGAAGTTGAAAATGGTGAACTGGCAGTTGCACTTAAAGGAGCCAACGAGGAAGTACAGAATGTTATCTTTAATAATATGTCCACACGTCTGTCTGCAATGATCCGCGAAGATATGGAATATATGGGACCGGTTCGTATGAAAGATGTTGAGGAAGCACAGCAGAAGATTGTTAATATCATACGTAAGTTGGAGGATTCCGCTGAGATTGTAATATCAAGGGGCGGAGGTGACGAGATCGTTGTCTAATTTGATCAAATACCAGTTTGTTGATCTTAAACCGTCGGATGCGGTAGTGATCAATCACAACGAAAAGAAAGACAATTTTATCCCTTTCGGAAAAAGCGGTGGAATTTCGATTGAAACAATTGGGCAGCAAGAAGCAGAGAAAGCCATTGCACTGCTGCACAAAGAAGAGGTGCAGGATTCACCATCCATCTCGGAAGAAGAGTTTCAAAAGAGCAAAGAAGAAGCGGAATTTCTCGTGGAAGAGGCAAAGCGCGAAGCGCAGCAGTTACATGAGGAAGCCGCACAGCAGATTCAGGAAGAGATGCAGAGAGCTGTTGAAGAGGGCAGAAATCAAGGATATCAGGATGGATGGAGCCAGGCAGAACAGGAAATTGCAAGAAAAGAAAAGGAAATTGATGATACGGCACGTAATCAGAAGCGGGAGCTTGAGGAGTACGTGGATGGAATAGAAAAAAAGTATGTAGATGTCTTGATCGCATTGCTTCAAAAATTAACAGGTGTCTTGATTGAAGACCGGGATGACTTGATGCTGTATCTGATTCGGACAACCGTCCGGGATCTGGAACCATCGGATTATTATTGTGTCCGTGTGTCGAAAGAAGACATTTATGAAGTGGAAAGCAATAAGGACCAAATTATACAGGAACTGGGGCAGAATGTAAATTTGGAATTAGTAGAAGAAAAAGGACTGGAAAAAGGGCAGTGTGTGATTGAGACACAGACCCAGATGGTAGATTGCGGATTTCAAACACAGTTAGATACCTTGATTCGTGATCTGAAAATGTTAGTTCATTCTTAAAGATATCGAAGTGAGGAAAAGTATGGAACAATCCGGAAGAATACATTTTGATCGCTATGAGGCACTTTTGGAGAGAAGTTATGTAAAACATTTAGGAAAAGTCGCAAAAGTGGTTGGTCTTACGATTGAATCAATCGGGCCAATGGCGAAATTGAATGATCTTTGTTTGATACGGTCGAATTCATCTGTTGGTGTAGTAAAAGCAGAAGTAGTTGGATTCCGTGATGACCGTGTCCTTTTAATGCCTTACGATAATGTAGAAGGAGTAGGGCTTGGAAGCTGGGTTGAAAATACAGGGGCGCCTTTGCAGGTGCCGGTGAGTGAAAAATTACTTGGTCTTACCTTAGATGGTGTAGGAGAGCCGATGAATGCAGAAAGTCTGGATTCAGACTGTGCCCATTATTCGGTTGAAGCGGCACCGCCGGATCCGCTTAGCCGTCAAATAATCAATGAAGTTTTGACACTGGGTGTAAAAGCGGTCGATGGTCTTTTGACGATCGGAAAAGGACAGAGAATCGGAATTTTTGCCGGAAGTGGTGTTGGAAAGAGTACATTGATGGGAATGTTTGCCAGAAATACGAAGGCGGACATTAACGTGATCGCGTTGATCGGAGAGCGAGGCAGAGAGGTTCGTGAGTTTATTGAACGCGATCTTGGCGAAGAGGGTATGAGACGTTCGGTCGTAGTGGCAGCAACTTCGGATAAGCCGGCGTTGATCCGTAAAAAGGCGGCTCAGACAGCGACGGCGATCGCGGAATATTTTCGTGATCAGGGAAAAGATGTATTGCTTATGATGGATTCCCTGACACGTTTTTCTATGGCACAAAGAGAAATTGGCCTTGCGTCGGGCGAACCGCCGGTATCGCGCGGATATCCGCCAAGCGTGTACGCACAGATGCCAAAACTTCTGGAACGGGCCGGAAATTCGGACAGGGGATCCATTACCGGACTATATACGGTACTTGTTGACGGAGACGACTTTAATGAGCCGATCACAGATACCGCCAGAGGTATTTTGGATGGACATATTGTATTGTCCAGACAGATGGCGCAGAAAAATCACTATCCGGCGATTGATATACTGCAGAGTATATCGCGTGTAATGAGTTCCATTATTTCCAAGGAACACAAAGTCGCAGCCGGAAAGATGAAACAGGTGCTGGCTACCTATCAGGAAGCCGAAGATTTGATCAATATCGGTGCTTACAAAGCCGGTTCCAATCCGGATATCGATTTTGCAATCGAAAAAATCAAAGCCGTGAATGCTTTTTTACAGCAGCAAACGGATGAAAAGTTTTCTTTTGAAGAGACACTGGAGCAGATGTTTGCGATATTTATGGAGGATGGTGAATAGCCATGGCGCGTTTTTTGTTTTCCATGCAGAACATACTGGAAATGAAAGAAAAATTGGAAACGCAGGCAAAAAATGAATATGCCCAGGCCAACGCCCGGCTTTTGCAGGAACAGGAAAAACTACAGATACTGCAGAACCGTCTGGAGGACAATAATGCCTGTCTGAAGGGAAAACTTCAGGAAAAACTTACAGTGCTGGTAATACGGAAATTAGAACAAAACAGTGAAATACTGGAAAAATATATTGAACTTCAAAAAAATGCAATTGTTCGATGCGAAGCAGAAGTGGAGCAGGCAAGAAGGAAACTGACGGAGGCAATGAAGGAACGTAAGATATTTGAGAAACTTCGTGAAAAAGCATGGGAAAAATTTAAAAAAGAAGAATTACAAGAAGAACAAAAAGAAGTAGACGAATTAGTTAGTTATACCTATTCCAAAGAAAGGATCTAAAGATTATGGCAAGAAGAAAGAAAAAAGATAAGAATGTTGATGTAGTACAGCAGGAAAGCAGTGGAAGTAAATTATTAACAATTTTGATCGTTATTGCGATCGTCTTGATCTGGCTCGGCATTTTTGGAGTACTTATCAAATTGGATGTGGGAAAATTTGGAAGTGAAGTGTTGTCGCCGGTCATCAAAGATGTCCCGGTTATCAATCGTATCCTGCCGGAAGACGAATCGCAGAAACCGGTTGATGGCTATACCAATATTGATGAGGCAAATGCAAAGATCAAAGAACTGCAAAACGAGATCGCTTCACTGAAAGGAACCAATTCAGCGAGTGCCGATGAGGTAACGCAGTTGAAAAAAGAAGTGGAGCGTTTGAAGAAATTTGAAGAGCAGCAAAAATCATTCGAACAGCGTGTGAAAAAATTTGATGAGAATGTTGTGTACAATGATAAAGCCCCGGATATATCCGAATATAAGCAGTATTATGAGGAAATTGATCCGGATAATGCGGCTGCAATTTATAAGGATGTTGTGAAAGATTTAACATATACTGCGAAAATTACCAAACAGGCAACGATGTACAGTAAGATGGATCCGGCAAAAGCGGCGGCAGTACTCGAAACAATGACGGGTGACCTGGATCTTGTCGCTTCTATCCTGGACAGCATGACGGAGTCAAAGAGTTCTGCAATCCTGGCAGAGATGACGCCGGAAACTGCGGCTCAGATCACGACAAAAATGACCGCAAAATAGTGCCCACAACGGTTAAAAGCCAGGGCTTTTTAGCCGATATATATAGTGGTTGAAAAGGGTGTGAAACGGACACCCGGAAAGGAGGAAATATGAAGACAGCAAACATTTCATTAAATGTGCAGGCAGTACAGTCCCGCGGGATGGAAAAGAGTTCTTCTGTGAAGGATAAATCATTTGAAAACTATTTTTCAAAAAATACTTCAAATGCATCCGGTAAATCGCAGAAGGTGAATGTCAAAGCATCCGGCAGGAAAGAGGTAAAGGAAGGCTTCGATTCTCACAAGATTACAGTGAAATCAGATTCCAACAACGTTCCGGCGCAGGAAGACATACCGGTCGAAGAGATTGCGGAAAAAGTAACTACTTTGCTGCAGGATACCTTGGGACTCTCCAAAGAAGATGTCGAAGATCTGCTTGAACAATTGGGAATTTCACCGTTGGATCTTGTTGTTGATATGACAGGAACCCAGCAGCTGCAGAATCTTGGTAATATCGAAAACATCAAGGCGGTTGTCTTGGCAGCACATGGAGTAGAAGATTCAAGTGCAATGCTTGTATCGGATCTTTTGTCAGAGCAAATGACACAGATCACACAGGGAGTTTCTGATATATTGGAACAGATTTCAGATGCGGCTCCACAGTCTGGCGAGATGAAGAACTTTCTGCAAAATCTGTCTCAGGTATTGGATGAGGCAAAAAATGCAACAGAAGATACTTCAACAAAGACAGAATCAACAGTTGAGACAACAACAGCTGCGATCTCTGCCGATGAAAACGCAAAGGTTACCGTTGAGGTTTCGGATGAATCCGGTCAATCGGATGCTTTTGCTCAGAATTCCGACACAGATTCCCAGCCGATGGCAGCCAGGGACAATTCCCTGCCGGCATTTGTAGACAGACTTGCACAGGCATTCGAGCCAAGCGGAGAAAGTACCGAGGTTCCACAGGTTTCCATGCAGGAGATTGTGGATCAGGTAGTAAACCATATCCGTATCCGTGTATTACCGCAGACAACGAATATGGAACTGCAGTTGAATCCGGAATCACTGGGACGCGTCCATTTAAGCGTTTCATCCAATCAGGGAGTGGCAACAGCTACTCTTACGGTGCAGAATGAGATGGCAAAAGAAGCGTTGGAAAGCCAGCTGGTTGTTTTACGTGAAAATCTTGAAAGCCAGGGCTTGAAAGTTGAGTCCGTAGAGGTCAACGTATCTCATTTTGGATTTAAAAACCAAGAAGATTCCAATAATCACAACTTTGAACAAAAGAAAGGATCTTCTTCCAAGCGTTTTCGCGTGAATGCCGGAGAACAGGCGGTAGAAACCGAATCAACGATGTCGTCTGAGACGGAAGCAGAACGTCAAAATGGTGACAGTACAGTAGATTATACTGCATAATGTAAAGGAGACGAACATATGGCAACATCATTAGATGGAATTTTGACAGGTCTTGATGATCTGAGTTTCAGCAGCAACCGTGTGAGTGAGTCTCAGACATCCGACCGGGCAGTTGGTGGAAATCTTGGAAAAGATGAATTTTTGCAGCTGCTTGTATGTCAGATGAAAAATCAGGATCCCCTTGAACCGGAAAAAGATACTCAGTTTATTGCACAGCTTGCACAATTTTCAGCACTGGAGCAG
>DJNB01000086.1:0-2769 GCA_002435545.1 Lachnoclostridium sp. UBA6475 | reverse complement strand
GCAGAATCTGAACGAAACGGCAACAAATTCACAGGCATTTGGTCTGGTTGGAAAAGCCGTTGTGATCAATGCAAAGAGTACCAATGGAAATATTACGGAAGTTCAAGGCGTAGTGGATTATATCACGATGAAAAACGGATCCGCTCAATTGAGTGTAAATGGACAATTGTACTCAATCGATGACCTGGCTGAGGTGAAGCAGTCCTACGCAGACGTTGCAAAATACCTGCCTTCGGTAGAACAGACCGAAGCGGTGTTTGATAAATCCAATAAAAGCATGGTAGATATCAACATTGATCTTGGCAGTGGAAACTATGCAGCGGGCAGTGTAGCGGTGATGGTAAATGGAGAGTATATTAAATCCGAATATCTTTCCTTTGAAAATGGAGTTTTGTCAATTTCACCGGCAGCATTTAATGACCTGAAAGATGGTACTTATAAACTCAGCTTATATTTTGATGATCCTTATAACACGGTAATTTCGGATAAGGTATCGGTCAAAGTGATGGAAAGTGGCATTTCCAAGGATGAAAATGACACGAAGACAGAGTAATCTGTTTTAGGAGGTGGACAAAGCGATGAATATCCAAAACAATAACTTTGCGTCCATCGATGAGATGCGGCATAAATTCAGTGCAGCAGAACAAAAAACAAATCAAACAGTGTCAAAAACACAGCAGGATTCAGAAACTTTTGGTACCGTATTGCAAAACACCGCAGAGAGGGTCCGGTTCTCGAAACATGCGACGCGGCGGCTGGAAACGCGCAATATTACAATGACCAAAGAACAGCAGGTACGGCTTGAACAGGCAGTGGACCAGGCTGAAAAAAAAGGAATGAAAGAATCGCTGGTTATGGTAGATGATCTTGCATTTATATTAAATGTTAAAAACAAAACGATTGTGACCGCAGTTAATGACACTTCAAATGCAGTTTTTACCAATATCGATGGAGCGATTATTAATTAAAATTGCAGGAAACCATAATCATGTCGGCCCTTAACAGGAGACATGCAGATTCCTGACTGACAGAGGGAATCGAAAATGCAAGAATTGAAATATGGAGGGTGATTCATTATGATGAGATCATTGTGGTCGGGTGTTTCAGGATTGAAAGTACACCAGACAAAGATGGATGTTATTGGTAATAATATCGCAAATGTAAATACCGTGGGTTTCCGTTCCAGTTCGGTAAACTTTACGGATGTATTTTATCAGACAACACAAGGTGCGTCAGGTCCGAATGCGGCAACCGGAGCGGCAGGACGAAATGCCGTTCAGATCGGTTTGGGATCCAATGTTGCTTCAATTACGGTTAATATGAGTGGAACCGGAGCAACGAACCGTACAGACCGCGGCATGGATTTGATGATCAACGGAGATGCATTTTTTGTTGTAAACAGTAACGGAAGTACATATTTTACAAAATCCGGATGCTTTGACATTGATGCAGCAGGTACGCTGTATTGTACAACAAATGGTGCGACGGTTCTCGGCTGGGGCGTGGATCAGAACGGAGATATCCGTAAAGATACAGCAGGCAGGTTGCAGCTTATGTCCCCGGAAAATCAGAATGCAGAGCCATCTGCTACGACAGATGTTACATTATCCGGCAACATCGACAGCAAAGATACGCAGGTAACATATAGTGCAGATGGAAGCGGATATCCGATTTCTGTAAGTTTTTATGATAATGTCGGAAATCTGTTTACTGCCAAATTGTCTGTTATGAAAGCAAATGCAACAACGGACAATGAATATACGGTTGGAATTACCGATATTATGGATTCCAAGGGAAATTCCATATTGAAACAGGCAACTGTGGATGCAAGTGGAAACACCGTATATAGTACAACAAATCAATATGTAAGTTTTGGAGGACAGAGTCCGCTTAATTATACGGTAGATCCGGACGGTACGATTAATTTTACGCAAAGTACATCTCTTCTTACGTTTAATGGATCTTCCGGAGAATTTGTCAGTGTATCCGGTGAAGAAGAAGGTAAACTTAACCTTACATTAAATGATGGAAATACCGAAAATAATGCGTTCCCTGTATCGGGTGTTGATATTGATTTTTCAAGCCTTACGATGTACGCCACAAAAGGAACATCAACGGTAAAACCGGAACGAGGCGACAAAGATGGATACAATGCCGGTAATGCAGCAGGTACGCTGAACGGCTTTACGATTGGGACAGACGGAAAAATCTTTGCCGTGTACAGCAATGGTGACGATAAACTCCTTGGTCAGATCGCGGTTGCGACATTTTCCAACCCATCCGGTCTGGAGGCTGTCGGAAACAGTATGTTTGCCGCAACACTCAACTCCGGCGAATTTGACGGAATCGGCCGTGAGATTACAGAGATCGGTAGTTTTTCCGTAGGAGCATTGGAGATGTCGGATGTCGATCTGGCAACAGAATTCACCAATATGATCACAACACAGCGTGGATTCCAGGCGAATTCACGTACGATCACAACATCGGATACGATGCTGGAAGAATTGATCAATCTGAAACGGTAAAAATTTAGTAAAAAAATAAGAAAAAAGGGAAACTTTTGTTTCCCTTTTTTGTTTTTTTGTGCTATAATAGAAAAGAGTATTGAAAAGTATCGAAAAAGGAGAAGAGATATGATTGATGTCACAAGAATGAATGGAAAACAATTTACCGTAAATTCAGACCTGATTGAGACTATCGAAGAAACTCCGGATACAGTTTTAACCTTAACTACGGGGAAAAAAATTATTGTAAAAGAAAGTAGACAAG
>DJNB01000189.1:1113-7415 GCA_002435545.1 Lachnoclostridium sp. UBA6475 | reverse complement strand
GTGTCTGGCAAGCGGCGTGATATCTTCGGTACTTCCGGCAAAGAAGGCGCGGGTGTGGACACTTACCCTGCTGACGATACTTCTTGTGATGTCCGGCTGCGTGCTGGCATTTGTCCTTGGCACGGGCGAATCCTATGTCTATATGATGGGGCATTTCCCGGCACCCTGGGGCAATGAGATCCGCGTCGGCATCTTAGAGGGCGTGATGGCGGTTGTATTTTGCCTGATCATGCTTTTGTCGGTTGCCGGCGGAGGAAAATATATCGCGAGAGACATCGCGGAGACAAAGCAGAATTTGTTTTATGTACTCGTAAATCTGATGATGAGTTCCCTTCTGGCGCTGATCTACACCAATGATATGTTTACGGCGTACGTATTTATCGAGATCAATACGATCGCGGCAGGAGGACTGATCTTGATCCGTGAAACCGGACATACGCTGGTAGCCGCGACCAAATATATGATCATGAGCTTGATCGGTTCCGGACTGATTCTGATCGGAATATCCATGCTTTACGGCATTACGGGGCATCTTCTGATGTCCAATATGAAAGAGACGGTAGCCGCGCTGAATGCAAATGGACAGTACACGATGCCGCTTACCGTAGTCATTGTGCTGATGTGCGTAGGACTCGCGATCAAGTCGGCGCTGTTTCCGTTTCACAGCTGGCTGCCGGATGCCTACAGTTACGGTACGGCATCTTCGAGTGCCATATTGTCGAGCCTGGTATCAAAAAGTTATATCTTTTTGCTTTTGAAAATATTTTACCGTGTGATCGGCATTGACGTGATCGAGACACATCATGTCGGAAATCTGTTGTTTGTTCTCGGTGTGCTGGGAATGATCCTCGGCTCCGTCCGTGCGATACGGCAGGTGGATATCCGCCGCATGATCGCGTATTCTTCGGTGGCGCAGATCGGATACATTTATATGGGGATCGGAATTGGGACAAAAACCGGTATGCTTGCGGCCGTTTTTCATATTATTTCGCATGCGGCATCCAAATCCATGCTGTTTATCGCAGCAAGGGGATTGTCCGAGGTTTCGGACGACAGCAAGTTGTTTGAAGATTTAAAAGGAGCGGGCTACCGCAATGTGGCAGCCGGTGCAGGATTTGCCGTAGGCGCGTTGTCGATGGTCGGAATCCCATTATTTGCCGGGTTTACCTCCAAAGTATATTTTGCGATGGGCGCGTTGGAAGCCGGACCGGAGAAAATGTGGGTCGCGATGATCGCACTGGCGATCAGTACGGTTCTCAATGCCGTGTATTTCCTGCATACCGTTATGACGATTTACACGCCGGCACCGGACAAAAAAGGGCGTGCGAAAAATGGCGTGCCGTATGTCGCAGCCATTCTTGTATTTATTGGATTAAACCTGTTTTTGGGAATCGGTTCCAATCTTGTCTGGGAAGCGATCGCGGCAGGCGTGCAGATGTTTTCATAGAGCAATAGTGATAGTCAACGAGAGAAAGAGGGGAAGAAATGCTGGCAATACCGATATTTTTACCGCTGATCAGTGGTTTTGTATTATTTTTACTCGCGACGGCAGGGCACAAATGGCAGGATGGAATTACTAAAAAATTATCTGTGGCTGTGATGGGAATTGTTCTTCTGACGGCAGTATTTCACGGAATCAATTTATATGGGAAATGTCCGGCGGTCACGATCTGGAAATTGAAAGAAGACATTCCGATCGTATTGAATCTGGATGATTTGGGCATTGTTTTTTCTACACTTGTAGTGTTTATATGGCTTTTGGTTACTCTTTATACCTTTTCTTATATGAAAGGGGATAAAAAGGGCGCGCGTTTTCTGGGCTGCCATCTGATGACATTTGGAATGCTTATGGGAATTACAAGCGCCGGAAATCTGGTGACAATGTATCTCTTTTACGAGGGAATGACGCTGGCGACGATCGGGTATGTCATTCATGCGCAGACGAAAGAAGCAATCGCCGCCGGATACAAATATGTATTTTATTCGATCGCAGGCGCTTTTTTGGGATTGATCGGTTTCTTTTACATTTACCAGCTGACGCCGTCGATCGCCTTTACACCGGGCGGAAATTTCACGCACGCAGCTGTTGCGGGACATGAAACGACGCTTCAGCTCGCCGTTTTGGGGATGATCATCGGGTTTGGTTCCAAAGCCGGTATGTTTCCGCTGCATGGCTGGCTTTCTACGGCACATCCGGTCGCTCCGGCGCCGGCGAGTGCGATTTTGTCGGGCGTTAATACGAAAATGGGTGTCATTGCCATTCTTCGTGTCGTTTGTTATATCGCAGGAGCGGATTTTCTGCGAAAATCCTTTGTGCAGTATATCGTGATCGGTCTGGCACTGCTTACGATATTTATGGGTTCTATGCTTGCATATAAGGAAAAGATCATGAAACGGCGGCTTGCGTATTCAACGGTAAGTCAGGTTTCCTACATTTTGTTTGGAATCATGCTGCTGCGGCCGGCGGGCTTTGTTGGGGCGATGCTGCATGTGATCTATCATTCGGTCATTAAAAATAATCTCTTCCTCTGTGCCGGTGCGGTCATCCATGAAACCGGGACTACAAGAGTAGAAGGATATCGCGGAATCGGAAAGCGGATGCCGGTCACCATGGTCTGCTTTACCCTTGCCTCCCTTGCCCTTGTGGGGATTCCGCCATTCAGCGGATTTGTAAGTAAATGGAAATTGGGCACAACGGCTCTTTTTTCCGAAATCCGTATGGCAAAGATTGCGGGGCCGGTTGTGCTTCTTGTGAGCGCACTTTTGACAGCAGGCTATCTTTTGACGGTAAGTGTCCATGCTTTTTATGACAAACCGGAAAAGGAAGAGCGGGTAAAGGAAGACTGGAAAATGGTCATTCCGATGGTGATCCTGGCAGCTTTGGCGCTTTTGCTTGGAATCTTCAATGAACCGCTGATTCACAGTTTGGAAGATATTGTAAAAGGAATTATATAAGAAGAGAGGGGGACGTGGTGAAAAAATGAATGTGTTATTATTAGTTTTACCAATTGTGCTGCCAATTCTGGGAGGAGCCGTACTTCCTCTCTTTCCATGGAAACGGCGGCGACAGAGAAATATTTATGTAGAATGTATCGTAATCGCTGCTTCGATTCTGATGTGGAGTTCACTGCTTCTGCATCCGGCATCCTATACGCGGCTTATTAATCTGGCCGGCATACTGGAAGTTTCGGTGCATCTGGACGGCGCAGGCATGGTATTTGCCGCCCTCGTCAGCACATTGTGGCCATTTGCTTCGCTGTATGCGTTTGAGTACATGCATGGGGAAAAAGGGGAAAACCGTTTCTTCTCCTTTTACACGATGACGTACGGGATCACGCTTGGAATTGCGATGTCCGCCAATTTGATGACGATGTATATGTTTTATGAAATGCTGACGCTGGTTACGATTCCACTTGTCATGCATACAATGACCTCGGAGGCGCGGTATGCCGGACGGAAATATGCATATTATTCGATCGGCGGAGCGGCGTTTGCGTTTATTGGATTTATCTTTGTCCTCCGCTATGGAACGAGCATGAATTTTACGTTTGGCGGTGTATTGGATATGACGAAAGTAAGTGGACATGAAACACTTTTACAGGCCGTTTTTGTCTGTATGGTACTGGGATTTGGCGTAAAAGCGGCATTGTTTCCACTTCACGGATGGCTGCCGACGGCTTCGGTGGCACCAACCCCGGTGACGGCGCTTTTGCATGCGGTCGCCG
The DNA here is from genome assembly GCA_002435545.1 of Lachnoclostridium sp. UBA6475. Lineage (GTDB taxonomy): Bacteria > Bacillota > Clostridia > Lachnospirales > Lachnospiraceae > Eubacterium_F. The sequence continues at coordinate 3,690 of DJNB01000189.1, read as the reverse complement.
TGGTAAAATCGGGAGCATTTGCAATCCTGCGTATCACGTATTACATTTTTGGAACGTCCTTTCTGCGGGGAACGCCGGCGCAGTACATGGTACTTGGACTGGTAGGAATTTCCATTTTATTCTGCTCTTCCAATGCCGTCAAGGAGCAGCATTTAAAACGGCGTTTTGCGTATTCGACGGCAAGCAATCTTTCGTATATATTATTTGGATTTTTGTTGATGACTCCAATGGGAATGATCGGCGGCCTGACGCATATGATCTTCCACGGAATTATGAAGATTTCACTTTTCTTTGCGGTCGGCGCGATCATGCACCAGACAGGAAAGCATTATATTTATGAGATTGCCGGCTTGGGAAAAAAGATGCCGGTGGTATTTGGCTGTATGAGTGTGGCAGGGATCGCCTTGATCGGAATCCCGCCTCTTACCGGATTTATCAGTAAATGGAACATTGCAACAGCGGCGGTGGATGCCTATCAAAAGGGAAACTGGCTGGCACCGTATCTGATTTTAATTCTGGTGTTGTCTGCCTTTTTGACGGCAATCTATATTTTTACAATTTTAGGAAAAGCCTATCTGGTAGAACCGGCGGATGACAGTGGAAAAACGAACTGTGATCCGGGCTGGCAGATGAAAGTGCCGATGGTTCTTTTTGCCATACTGATCGTTGTTTTTGGATTGTATTCGAAGCCGCTTATGACCTTTTTTACATGGGTTGCCAATGGCTTGCTTTAGGAGGTGGATGGACAAATGGTAAATTTATTTTCGGTTTTCTTTTTAGGGATTACACTTGTGTCATCTATCGTCACGTTGTGCACTCTGCCGCAGCAGTTCCGGGTGTCAACACACAATAAACGGTTTTTGTTTTTCTATCTGTTGACGATTGCGGCGACGGTTGAATTTTTTCTTTCCGGAACGAATCTGATGAAACAGTTTTTCTTTTTTGAGATCATGACGCTCGCCTCATTTGCTTACGTGCCAAATGACGAGAGTGAATATGCGAAAAAGGCATCTTTTTCTTATCTGGCATACGGGATTGCAGGCGGACTGGTGATGCTGTACGGATTGATGATTTTGTATTATATGTTTGGAACGTTTGAACTGACGGAGATCCAACAAATGTGGATCGCTTTCGAAGGAACTCCGGTCAACCGGCGTAATCTCTTTATCGCCGGTGCCTGCCTTTTGTTTGGTTATGGTGCAAAAGCCGGAATGTTTCCGCTCCATACCTGGCTGCCCGATACGTATACGGCGGCACCACCGGTGGGAACGACGCTGCTTTCGTCACTGCTGTCAAAAACCGGAATTTATGGGATTTTGCTGCTCACCACGAGTCCGTTTGGATCATTGCACCATTGGAAAGCGATTCTTATGGTACTCGCGCTTTGTACGATGTTTGTCGGAGGGGCATTTGCCATCTTTGCGACCGATATGAAGAAATTACTTGCGTATTCGTCGATGTCACAGATTGGTTTTATTCTGTTTGGAATCAGCGTATGTACGATTAGGGAAGGACTCGATGGCTTCTATGGAGTCCTGCTTCACACAGCAAACCATTCGATTTTTAAACTGATTTTATTTACCGTGGCCGGTGTGATCTTTGCGATGGCAGGTACGACCGATCTGAATCGGATCGGTGGTGTGATCCGCAAAAAGAAGTCGTTGAAAATTCCTGTTGCCATCGCCGCTCTTGGCATGGGCGGAGTCCCGCTGCTTTCGGGTTATATCAGTAAAACAATGCTGCATGAGGCATCGCTTGGCGCTCCTTATTTTGATTTTATGATGCCTGCGGCGGAGTGGATTTTTCTATTTTGTGGTGGATTGACGGTGGCTTATATGTTAAAATTGTTTGTGGCGCTGTTTTGCAGCAAAGTGGATGAACCGGTGCAAACGACGAGGGAAAAAGGCCCGTCGATTCCTGTCCTGATTTGTTTATGGGTGCTGGCAGCAGTTATCGTGATTGTTGGTATTATGGGACTTGTACTGGAACCGGCATATTTTATCTCCTTTGAGACGTTAAAAGGAGCATTGATCTCCATTGCCGTCGGAATCCTTATTTATGTTGTTGTGGTACGAAAAGCCGCTTTTTTGAAAAAAGAGGATGGCAGTTTTGTGTGCCGTGAGGTGATTCCGTCATGGTTTGGCTTGGAAAATCTCGTTTATCGTCCATTTTTCCTGAAATTACTGCCGTTTTTGGGAGCTTTGCTTTCGCGCCTCTTTGACCGGCTGATCGACGGGTTTGCGATTGGCATGATGAAGAGCGTACTTCGCCCGAAAAGACCGCATGCAAAACGGGAACATATCTTTGCCTATGGTCTGGGGCGTTTTGTAGATGGCATAAGTTACGTGGTTCAGGTTAAGATCCGCAAGAAACCGGTGCCGAAGCGTCATTCCTACGCGGATTTATTTGCAGTCGGAAGTACCGAATTTTCGCGTACGACACGGCTCGTGTTTTATAGTGTGTCATTTGGATTGATGATGTTTGCCATCGGACTTATGGCGGCACTCATTTATCTGCTTAAGGTTATGTAGAAAGGAAGTCAAAAGTTATGAAATGGATACGTTTTACGTTGGAAAC
>DJNB01000189.1:0-1017 GCA_002435545.1 Lachnoclostridium sp. UBA6475 | reverse complement strand
CTTACGGAAGAGGAAAAGCGGCAGATGTATGTGGATATCCTGCCGGATCCGGAGGAAAATGACGGCTCCGCCAAAGTGCATTTTTATATGGAACCGGAAAACTGCAATCCGGATACAGTCATCATGCAGGTGCAGAATATTTTCCAGGAGATCAAAAGTTACACGAACATCGGAAAAGGAACGGTCAGCCTGTCGGAAACGGAGGACAAAGACTGGGTCAATAACTGGAAGACATTTTTCAAGCCATTCCGTGCCGCAGAAAATGTCGTGATCAAGCCAACATGGGAGACTACAAATGTAGAAGACTATGAGCCGGAAAAAGATGTTGTAGTCGAAATTGATCCGGGAATTGCGTTTGGAACGGGTACTCACGAGACGACGAAACTTTGCATCCAGGCTCTTTCCAAATGGGGCTGCCAGGACAAACGCATTTTTGACATTGGCTGCGGAAGCGGAATCCTTGCTATCGCGGCCTTGAAATTAGGCGCTTCTTTTGCCTGCGCAACGGACATTGACGAAGTGGCGGTAGATGTCGCAGGCGAAAATATGGAGATCAATGGTTTGAAGCCGGAGCAGTATCAGCTGTACGCCGGAGACCTGATTGAAAATGTTGCAAAAGACCATTCCTATACATTCAGCGCACCGACGGCGACGGAGCGTTCGGTCAATGGAAAGAAACTGAGTGAACTTGCCGGAGGCGGCTATGATATTGTCACCGCCAACATTCTGGCAGACGTTATCATCCCATTGTCAGCGGTCGTTCGCCCTCATATGGCAGAAAATGGAATTTTTATCTCGTCGGGAATTATCGACGAAAAAGCAGATGAAGTAGAAGAGGCACTTCTGCAAAATGGATTTACGATCTTAGAGAAGACATCCATCAAAGAGTGGGTATGTTTTGTTTGTAAATAATTGTGGCATGAAGTGGTACTATAATATGATCTCTCGGAATCTTGAGTGATCATGCCAGCAAAACTCTGGCGTTGAACTTTGAAAAGTAAATATTATTCTTGAACG
>DJNB01000183.1 GCA_002435545.1 Lachnoclostridium sp. UBA6475 | reverse complement strand
CGGCTTCCTCGATTTTCGTTGCTTTTTGGTTTTCGGAAAATGGAAGTTTGTTCCAAATGGGAACTTCTGCGTTACCGTCCGTAAATTCATTTTCTAATACAGACGCTCATAGATGGCGCGCACCTCATCCCGGTCAAGTTCGGTATAATTGTTTGCCATCAGCCGTCCCTGGCTGGTCATTACATTTTCCGTAAAATCCTCCAGTTCTTCTTGGGACACGCCGTATTCGTGCAGTGCCTTTTTCGGGCAGAGGTGATTTAACAATTTTTCGAGTTCATCATACACTGCATTCTTGTCGCAGGCAAGAATTTCGGCAAGCATTGCATTGAGCTGCTGAATCCGCCCTTCCGGCGCTAACCGGAGATAGGACTTTAAAACTTCCGTGAAAATGGCGTAATTCGACTCGCCATGCGGCACATGATACCTTGCCCCCAGCGGATAACTCATCGCATGGACAGCGGCACAGCCCGCATTGCCAAACGCAATACCGGCAAATGTACTTGCCAGCTGAAATTCCTTCAGATCCGCCATACGTGCCTCTTCTCCCTCTGCCGCAATCCTCTTGTAACCCGCCAGGATCATATGGATCGCTTTCGTCGAATACATTCTTGTAAATGCATTGGCTTTGGGCGAAAGATACGACTCCACGGCATGGATCAGCGCATCGATCGAACTTGTTGCAAAGAAGCGGAATGGCAGCCCCTGCAGCAGTTCCGGGATCAACACCGCCGCGTCGGCAAACAATGCCGGCTCTGCCAGTCCCAGTTTGGTATGACGGCTTTTTAATTCCAATATGGAAATATTTGTCACTTCACTTCCCGTACCGCACGTCGTCGGCAGGATGAAAAGTTCTTTTCCTTTTTTCGCCGGAATCTTATGGTCGTAGAGGTCAAGCACCGGCGATACTTTTTCCAGCGCAAATAATTTTGACACGTCGATGATCGTACCTCCCCCGATAGCAAACACGCGGCTGTAATAACAGTTTTTAATGTCTGCGTAAATGGCTTCTACCATCTCGTCACTCGGTTCGCCTGTTCCGTATTTTTCTACATAAACGACGGTCGCATCACTTACGTATTTGGCAAAATATGGTTCAAAAATATATTCATTTGATAAGATCAGATCACCTTTTCCAATTTTGTATTCGTCACAAAATTCCTTACAGGTATCGCACATAAAAATTTCCGGTTTTACTGCAAATTGTTTCATTGGGATTCCTCATTTCTACACATTTTGTCGCGCATTGTTACATATTTTCTTTGATTGCTTCTTCCAATATATCAAGTCCTGCCTGTAACTGTTCGCCGGTGATAACAAGCGGTGCCAGGAAACGCAGAACATTGCCGTAAATTCCTGCATTCTCTATAATAAGTCCTTTTTGTGCTGCCGACTGAATGACCTTGCTTGTCAATTCTGCTGCCGGTTCTTTACTTTTGGCATCTTTTACCAGTTCCAGTCCGATCATGGCACCCATTCCGCGTACGTCGCCGATCACCGGATATTTTTCTTTCCACGATTCATACGTCTCCATTACCTTTTTGCCAATCTCGCAGGCGCGGTCAGCCAGTTTTTCGCGCTCCATAATTTCAATGGTCTTCAGGGAAGCGGCACAGGCAAGCGGATTTCCACAATACGTTCCGCCGATGATCCCCGGTGTCACCTTCTCCATAATTTCTTCTCTGGCAATGACGGCACTCAGCGGAAGACCTGCCGCAATGGACTTCGCGGTTGCCAAAATGTCCGGCGCACATCCCGCTTCTTTCCAATATTCGGAAGCAAACATTTTTCCGGTACGGCAGAACCCCGACTGCACTTCGTCGGCGACGAGACAGATTCCATATTTATCACAGATCCGGCGCACGGCTTTGACCCATTCGATCGGCGCCGGGATAAATCCGCCCTCGCCCTGCAGCGGCTCTACAACCATCGCAGCCACCGTCTCCGGCTGTGCACATTCCTCAAATACTTTTTCGATACTTTTTACATAATATTCCAGTCTCTTGTCCTCCGGCATTCCTTCCGGCGCGCGGTAATAATATGGAAATTCTGCGCGGTAAACGCCATCCGGAAATGGTCCCATGCCGACCGCATAGGCTTTTTTTGAAGTCATTGTCATGGTCATCAGCGTTCTTCCGTGAAATGCTCCGGAAAATACGATGATGTTCGGTCTGCCCGTATATGATTTTGCAATCTTTACCGCATTTTCATCTGCTTCTGCCCCGCTGTTGGCAAAGAACGTTCTCTTTTTGTCGCCTTTTACCGGCACGATCTGATTTAATTTTTCTGCCAGTGCCACATATCCCTCGTGTGTCACGATATTAAACATACCATGAAAATATTTTTCGGACTGTGCTTTGACTGCCTCAATGATCTCCGGCTGGCTGTAACCGACATTCAATACGCCGACACCGCCTACCCAGTCAAGGAAAATATTTCCATCCAAATCCTCAACCATTGCTCCCTCGCCCCGTTCAATCGCTACCGGGTAAACACATTTTACAGCCGTCGCTGTCGCCGCCGCACGCCGGTCGATCAATGCTTTGGACTTCGGTCCCGGTACGGTCTCCGTTACAATTTTTGGTAATGCCTGTCTTAATTCCATAATAAATTCCTCCGTTCTGTGAGTGGTTTTCTTTGTTATTTCAGATACTAGCACAATATTTCCACTCGTACAACGGTTCCCAGCCTAAATTTCTTTTTATAATTTGTGCTGAATGACGAAAATCATGTTGATTTTTATTTTTCACTCTGTTACACTAAAAGCAATAAGGATGGAAAGGAGTTTGTATCATGTCGTATTCACTGCATTATTTTATCCGCAAAACTTCCACGCGCTACCTGCTGACGCAGCTTGCCGGAAAGGCAGGGCTTCATGCTGATATTTCGTGGGTTTATCTAATGGAAGATATTGAAAACACCGACTTTCTGCGTGGTGGCGAACTTGTCATCACAACCGGAATGTCGATCCACTCGGAGCAGGCTCTCCTCGCCTTTGCCGCGTCGTTAAAACGGAAACAGGCCTGCGGACTCCTGCTCAATGTCGGGCATTATATCACACAGATTCCCCCGTCTCTCATCTCCTACTGTGACGAAAATTCCCTGCCGCTTTTTACAATGCCGTGGGAAATCCACATCGCCGACCTTATGGAACAGTATTGCAATGAGATCACGATCCAGCGGAATATCCGCTCACAGATTGAGAGTGCTTTTGAGAAACTGCTTTTTTCTTCTCCCGCAGACGAAAGCGCGCTCGCGCTCCTCGCCCGCTACGGCTGCCAGACCGGCGACACCTTTCATATCACGGCAAGCCGCGAACCCATCCCATCCGCCACACATTCGCTTCCAATGAATGATCTGTATTACGGCATCTTTTTTCCGGGCGAATTTTCGGGCAAAACCTATTCTTTTTCCTACGGAATCACGACCTGTAACGACCTTCCCTCCCTTTACACCGCGCACCGTCAGGCGTACGAAGCCTATTTAGTCAGCCAGATCAAAAATCAGCCGGTCGTTTCTTATGAAGACATTGGTCTTTACCGCGCTGTATTTTCCATCCCCGACACGTCTTCCCTAATCGCCCTGTCTATGCCGCTTTTGCGCCCACTTCTAAGTTATGACAAAAAACATCACACGGATTATTTTTCCCTGCTCCGCCTCTACCTTGAACACGGGAAAAGTGTGCAGGCTGCAGCCAAAGCGGTCTATACTCATCGAAACACCGTAAATTACCGCATTGGAAAGATCAAAGAACTTCTTGCCGCCGACTTTGACTCTCTGGCACAATGCTGCGAATACGAACTTGCGTTTCACATCTATGATGTGCTTTCGGTCACTGCGCCGGAAGTGTGGGAAAACCTGAGTTGAGGGCTTTGGGCTTTTTGGCTTGTTTGGCGACGGAAGGCAACGGATCCGGGCGACTTTCTCTTTTTCTGTTGGCTTTTTGGCTTGTTGTCGCCTTTAAAAGCAACGGATTTCGCCGGGGTTCTCTTTTTACGTTGCCTTTTGGGCTTGTTGTCGGCTTTAAAAGCAACGGATTTTGCTGAATTTCACTTTTTGCGTTGCCTTTTGGGCTTGTTGTCGGCTTTAAAAGCAACGGATTTTGCTGGATTTCACTTTTTACGTTGCCTTTTCGCCCATTCCTGGCATGGAAAGGCAACGAATTTTAACAACTTCCCCTATTTACGTTGCCTTTTAAAAGCATCAACATCTTGACAAACCTGTTAATAAAGTATACATTATTAACAGGGTCGAAAAGTGAGCCGCCAACCATGGTTACACCGGAAAGCAGGCACTCTTCAACCCCATTGAAAACCATTTCAGAAAGTGAGGAATAGAAAATGAGTGAATGTACTCATGATTGCTCCTCCTGCAGCTCAAACTGCGCCGGAGCACAACCACAATCATTGATAGCAAGCCCGCATGAGGGCAGTTCGATAAAGAAAGTCATTGGTGTCGTCAGTGGAAAGGGCGGTGTCGGAAAATCCATGGTAACCGATCTTCTCGCTGTTGCATTCAGCCACAAAGGATATCATTGTGCCATTATGGATGCCGATATCACGGGACCTTCCATACCAAAAGCATTTGGTCTGACGCAAAAAGCAGAGGGCACTCAGGATACCATTTATCCGGTTAAGACAAAGACCGGTATCGACGTTATGTCGATCAACCTTCTTTTGGAAAATGAAACTGATCCCGTCATCTGGCGCGGTCCAGTCATTGCCGGTGCCGTCAAACAGTTTTGGACGGACGTTCTCTGGGAAGATGTTGATTATATGTTTGTCGATATGCCGCCGGGAACCGGGGATGTACCGCTTACCGTATTCCAGTCACTGCCGCTTGATGGCATTGTCGTCGTTACGACGCCGCAGGATCTCGTATCCATGATCGTTGGAAAAGCTGTAAAGATGGCAGAAATGATGGACGTTCCGGTACTTGGTATCGTAGAAAATATGAGTTATGTAGAATGCCCGGACTGTGGAAAGAAAATTTCCGTCTTTGGAGAAAGCCATGTAAAAGAAGTAGCTGACAAATACGATCTTCTTGTGCTCAGCCAGCTTCCGATTAATCCTGCACTTACCGCCGCAGTCGATGCCGGTAATGTGGAAGATCTGGAATTTTCTTACATGGATGATGCCGTTAAGATTATTGAAAACACAGAACAGAAAGCGTGAGCATAACAATGGAAACATGTTATATATTCGGTGCAGGGGATTTTACTCCCTGCACCATTGATTTAACTTCAAAAGATCTGGTAATTGCGGCAGACGGAGGATATGACTATCTTGTCCGTCTTGGTCTGCGTGCCGATGTGGTATTGGGCGATTTTGACTCCGTCACTTCCCCGGATTTATGGGACGACGCAATCTGCGAAAAATTGACCTATCCGCCGGAAAAGGACGATACCGACATGATGCTCGCCATCAAACTCGGTCTTTCCCGCGGCTACCGTGAATTTGCCATTTATGGCGGACTGGGCGGCAGGCTTGACCACACCATCGCCAACATCCAGTCTCTTACCTATCTCGCAGGCGAAGGCGCTTCCGGTATTTTATACGGTGACACCTATGCTCTTACTGTCATCAAAGACAGCAGTTTTACCGTTCCGAAAGATGCCACCGGCATGGTTTCCGTATTTTCCCTTAGTGACTCCAGCGAAAATGTATCAATCAAAGGCTTAAAATACGAAGTAGACGGCGTTACACTAACCAATGTATTTCCTCTTGGCGTAAGCAATGAAACAACCGCTAAAAAAGGAATTATCAGCGTGGGATCCGGTACTTTGTTGATCTTGTGGCATCCGTAAGGGGGTACTGCCGAAGCATATTTATCCCTTCGAAATTCCATTTCTTTTCAAATTACAATACGCAAAAAGGCAGCCGCCTTTTGTGCTGACAACTGCCTTTCTTATCACAGATAAATTATTACTTCTTTTATCGTATGTTCAAAGTCACTTTCGTGCTTGCTTTTCCAACTTTGACTTTTACGACTTGTTTGCCTTTTTTCAAAGCCTTCACTTTGATCGTAATTTTTCCGGCTTTTTTCGTGATCTTCTTAACTTTGATCTTCTTTCCGGTAACTTTCACAGCATCTGTCGTAGCTTTTTTCGGATTTTCTGCGGTAACTTTAATGACAAGTTTTACCGTTTTTCCTTTTTTCGTATTGACTTTCTTCTTAGAAGCCACGATTTTCTTTGCCGGGTTTTTCTTGGAAACCGATTTGTCTGTTCCATCAGCTGCCACCGGGCTTGCACTTGGTGCTGTACTTGGACTTACACTTGGTGCTGTGCTTGGGTTTGCACTTGGTTTTGTGCTTGGTGCTGCACTTGGACCGGTACTTGGCACTGCACTTGGTGCTGCAGATGGTGTCGCACTTGCATCCGGCTGTGGTTTTTCATCTTCAAATGGTTCCGTGATCTCTTTGGTTTTCGCAGCTGTCTTCACCTGATACAATGTCTCTCCGGTATTTTCTGCTGCGTACACAAAGGATGTAATACCGCGAAGGATCTGCTCCGGTGAGTAGCTCATAACCACATCCGACATTTTTTCCTGATCAAAATCGACATTTTCCAAAATGGTATCCGTGAGGGTATGTCCATTTTTCACAAAGTCCACATCTCCCGTTTCAACCAATGGATTAATTCCAAATTCTCCCAGCGCTGTCAACGTCTGCGCTGTTGTCAATACATTATCATCTTTTGACTCCGCAAAATTTCCGTTGATATCCTGCATTTTTCCGGCAAAACGAATCACTTTCCGACAAGCCTTTTGTACGGATGCCTTGTCCGTATAGGAAGCCAGTGGCTGAATTGCCATAATAGCCTCGTCGATTATGCCATCTTCAATGGAAATCTCAATACTCATATCTGTATATTCTGCAACGTTTGACACTATTTCATCCCGGGTGCAGTATTCTTCGCCTTCCGGCAGTTTATAATTTCCGGAAGCCAATGCAAAAAGCATCATGGCATCCCGGTTATACACCGAAACATCATAGGTCGATTTCAAAGCCATCTTTTTGAGCAGATCATAACCACCTGTTTTCTGTGTATCCTGTACATCCACGCCGAGTGCGGTCAGTGTAAGTACCACAAAAGAGAGATTCTGCTCGGATGCTTTTCCGGAAGAAAATATGTCTTCTGTTATATCTTTCTTCGTAACTGCGTCATAGGTGGTTCCCTTTGTCGCAAGATCTTCCAGCTGATGTGTCAATTTGTATTTCACTTTACCGTAAAATTCCGGTGCTTCAAAACCTGCACGGGCAAGGGAAAATACAGCATACAATTCATTGACATTTCCCAATCCCGGGATATGTTCATTTTCTCCTGCAAAATACTTATTATAAATTTCTTTTGCTGCAATTGCCTGTGCCTGTTTCATAGAAACCTCAGCGGATTCAACGGCGGCTGTCTCCGGATTCAAAGAAGCATTGTCTGCAAATACAGCGGCTTCATTAGACGGATCATCATAACTGTAGATCAAACTGATCTGGTCACCATCCTGAAGTTCATAGGAACCCAGTCCAAGAGTGCTGTACTGTCCATTGACATAAAAACTCCAATAATACCAATTTTCGCCTGCCTGTTCCGTTTTCATGCCATTGATGGATTCAAGATAAGGGCCATATCCTGTGTCCTGAATATCATAATTATCCTTATACTCCGAAGTTCTCAGCACTTTTTCAACGGCTTCACTGGCAAACGTTCCTTTGTCAAGCTGCAATGGTGTCTTACCGATTGACACAGTCTTGGTTCCGTCGGAACTCTTTCCCTGTGCTGCCACATACACAACAATCTGTTCTGTCTCAGCTTCACTGGCATAAGCTGTCAGCGCCGGTTCATTCCATGTAAAAACGGATGAAAATACAAGCGCAATGACAAGGCATATGCTCCATACTCTTTTTCTCTGTTTCATGAGAATCCTCCTTGTTATCGTTAATTTTATTTTCCATTCCCTACTATAACACCATCATGAAAAAATGTAAACAAAAAGGTGGCATATTTTTCTTGTACTTTTTTGGAAAAACGAGTATAATATATAATAGATATGTGAGATTTTTTACAATTGATAAGGGGGTAGACTTATGGAGGAGGAGCAGTTATTTTATGATGAATTAACAAAAATTTACAACAGAAAAGGCTTTTTTAAGTATACGGCTTCGCTGTTAGAGGAACATCCTGAAATTGAATTCTGCTTAATTTATTGGAACATTCGGCAGTTTAAAGTTCTCAATAATTTATTCGGGATGCAGACAGGGGATCAGATTTTAGTACATATTGCGGACATATTGCATAATGAATTTTCCGATCAGATCGCTACTTATGGGCGGCTGGAAGCGGACAATTTTATTTGCTGTGTTCCAAAACAGGTAATGGATGCCGGATATTGGAAAGATCTGCTTGATATTTCCTTTTCCATCTCCGGTTCTACGTATCATTTTTATTCTTGCTGCGGATTGTATCAGATTGAAGACCGCAGTCTTCCGATCATCAAAATGGTCGATATGGCACGTCTTGCCATGGACAGCATTAAATCAAACTACATGAAACCTTATGCGTGGTATGACGGATCCATGCTGGATACCATGATTGAAGAGCAGCGGCTTGTCAGCGATTTCCGCACGGCGATCGCGCAAAAGCAGTTTACCGTATATTTCCAGCCAATCTGCCGCGCTGATGACGGGCTGGTTGTATCGGCAGAAGCATTGGTACGCTGGATCCATCCACTCCGGGGCATGATCTCACCGGGAAGTTTTATCCCGCTTTTTGAGAAAAATGGTCTGATCCACATTTTGGATCGTTTTGTGTGGAATGAAACCTGCGAAATGCTGAAAGCGCGCATGGATGCCGGAAAGCACGTTGTCCCTGTATCGATCAATGTATCGCGCGTAGAATTTTACAATCCGGAACTTGCCGATGAGATCAAAGAAATTGTCGACAAACACGAGCTGCCAACAGACCTGATCAAAATTGAAATTACCGAAACCGCTTATGCGGACAACCCTACGCAGGTGCAGCAGGCAGTCAAACGACTTCATGAGTATGGTTTTCTTGTGCTGATGGATGATTTTGGCAGCGGATATTCCTCTCTGAACATTTTGAAAAATCTGCCGATCGATATTTTAAAGATTGATATGCAGTTTATGGACAACCTGGATGGCAACGAAAAGGCTTCCATTATCCTGGAAGCGATCATCCGCATGGCAAAATGGATGAAGCTCCCGGTCGTGGCGGAAGGCGTTGAGACGCGGAAAGAATGGAACTATCTCAAAAGCATGGAATGCGAGATGGTACAGGGGTATTATTTTTATAAGCCGATCCCGCAGGCTGATTTCTGCGAGGTTCTCGATCAGGAAAATCTTCAGAAATATGCGGTAAAAGAACGCAATCTTTTTGAACTTGACGACACCATATTTGACATTTTTAACCATTCGAATTCGAAAGAAAATATGCTTTTCTATGACATGATCGGCGGTATGGGAGTCGTGGAAATGACTGGCGATACGCTGGAAATCCTGCAGGTCAACCGAGGCTATTATGAAGTCTTTTACGGCACCGAAGCACCTCTTTCGGAAGCGACACCGGTTCTTCATAAAAAAGTTGAGCAGCCATCTCTCGATCAGATCCTTGCCGCCTGCCATACGGCAAAGGACAGCAATCAGGTGCAGTCCATCCAGCTTCATCTGGAACGCCCGGATACAACCCTTATCTGGGTAAATCTGAAACTGCGCTATATCGGAAGCCGCGGACGGCATTCCCTCTTCTACTTTGCCATCGATAACATTGATGAGTTGAAGAAAGCGGAGCAGGAACGTTATCTTACCGCTTACAGTTCTGCCCTGTTGAAAGTATTTGACAAGGTGTACCGGCTGGATTACGAGAATGGCATGGCCGAAGTACTTCACACCAGCCGCAGCGATGACATGAAGATCAAAGAACATTATTATTTTAAAGACTTTTTCCAGCGTTTTTCGAAAATGATCTCGATTGCAGATGCAGAAGCAGCAGATATTTTCCAAGTGCTGGAATCCAAAGAAGTTTTAGAGCAGCGTCTGGAAGAAAGCGACAACGGCTGTTATGAGATCACGTATCATTTCACGCCGCCGCGCGGAAAAACCCAGATCATCTCTGCTTTAATTTTCAAAATTGAACTGGAATCACATCATGAAGAATATCTGTGCTGTATGAAAAAACGGCTGCCTCACTAAGGGGACAGCCGTTTGGCTTTCGTTGTATGTAACGATTCAGGGCTTCCTCTGAATCGTTATTTTGTATTAATAAATAAATACCGCTTCCTGATACTTTGTCAATTCATAAATTTTCTTTGAATTCTCCGGTGACAGATTCAGGCATCCATGCGATCCTCGTGTTTTATACAAGTCTTTGCTCCAGCGGCTCCACGGCTGCCAGGTTGCACAGTGGAACCCGGTTCCGGTCCAGGTAATTCTTACCCAGTATGTAACCGGTGTCTTATAATTGTCTCCGACAAGTACGCGGTGTGTCTGGTGCTCTTTGATAAAGTACATTCCGGTACGGGTCTGCCGCCCTTCTACCGGTTTACCGGAAATTGTCTCACACTCAAATACTACTTTGCCTTTCCGCCACACGTAAATCTTTTGATCTTTCAGCGAAATTTCTGTAAAGTTTTGTGTATCCCAGTCATTTGCTTTATTTTCAAGATCCATCCGATATGCAGTATTGGCAAATTTTGTCTTTCTCTTCAATGTGATCGCCGCTTGGTTTTCTTTGCTTGGCTCCTCTTGGTAAGCCTTTTGCAGTTCGTCATCAACCTCGGCCTTCAACGCCTTTTTCAACTGTTTCAGTGTCTCTTCATAACTGATCGCCCAGCCATAATCTCCGCCGGCTACGGTAATCTTTTTCCCCTTGTGGTTCGTAAAGGTATGTGTCGAACCGACCGTCTTGTATTTCAGGCATAGTTTCTCTACCCAGTCTGACATTTTTTCCTGGTCAAATGTAACTTTGCCATCTTTATAACGGATCCACGAATAAATCAATTTTGGTCCGGCTTTTTCTGTGCAGCCTTCTGTAATTTTCCAGGAAACCCAGCGCATCACATATGGATTACAGACATCGAGTTTTTTCTGAAGTCCTTTGTCATCCGAAAAAATCTTCGGGCTTTGATACACACTTGGATATTTTTCTTCCTCGGAAAGGTCAATCGTTTCTTTTCCCTCTGCCAGTGCTTCATCCACTGCCTTCGTCAATTCTTTGAACTGCAGCACATTTCCCTTGTCCTCCGGTACGATAACAAGACATTTTTTCTCGTCGGAAAACGCTACTTTGGCATCTTTTGGCACATTGATCGCATACTCTGCGCTTCCTTTATATAATTCGGATTTTTTCAAGCATTTTTCCAGTTTTTGGGAATCGTATGTTGGATTCATATGCAGTTCCAAATCCTTCTTTTTCGGGATCGAAAATACGGAAAATGACTGATGCTGTTCGTCATATACTTTTTTCAATGCATCCTGCAAATCCACCTTATACGAAATATCATCTTTGGCAATCACAAGATTCCCGTCATTTCTTCCTTTGATCTCCAATTTATAATTATCATATACTTTCTGAAGCAATTGCTCCGATTCTTCATAACTCATTCCGGATAATTCATGTTCCCCGACCCAGGTGTTAGCATACCAGCGGTTTCCATAATAAACATGCGCAGCGATAACAAGCACCGAAATTGCGACAATCAGGGCAGCTGTAATAATTATCCCTATTTTTACTTTCTTATTCATTTTACTCTCCTTATACTAGTTCCTAAAAAGCCCACAATACGAAGTATAAAAGGATTCTCGATTCTTGTCAAGTGATGTCACAGTATTGTAATATATTTCTAAAGAATATTTTGCTCATATGGATGTCTCTCCCCTACCGATCCTCGACATCAAACGTAATATCCAGAAAATATTTATCTCCGCTCTCCTTATTTAACTCCTCTTCGATCTGCTGCCGGATCCGGTCTTTGTGGCGGTCGATTTTTCCGGGGAGGACAAGGTCAAAGGTGAGGCGTTTTCCATCCTCGCACCGGCTCACCCGAAAATCGTGCAGACTGATCTGCGGATCCAGTTTATCCACGCAGGCAAGAACCCGTTCTTTCAACTGTGCAGCTTCTTTGTCATCCGTAATGACCGGGTCGTAATGGATAACCAGATGCGTGTCAAATTCTTTCAGGCAGTGCCGTTCAATCCGGTCAATCGTCTCATGACTGACGAGAGCATCTACATTTTTGTCGATTTCGACGTGTATGCTTGCAAAACACTGCCCCGGTCCATAGTCATGCACCATCAGGTCATGGCAGCCGAGCACCAGTTCACAGGATTGGATATACTCCGTTAATTTGCTGCGCAGTTCCTTATCGGCGCCCTCGCCCAGCAGCGGTGAAATCGTCTCGCGGGCAAGCGAGATTCCGCTATACAAAACAAACAGCGATACCACGATGCCCATCAAACCGTCAATCTGGTATCCCATACCGTGTTCTATCAGAGTTGCCGCCAAAACCGCACTTGTCGCGATCACATCGTTGCGGCTGTCTTCTGCGATGGCCTTCAAAGTCGTGGATTTTATCTTCTTTCCCATCTTATAGTTGTAAACCGCCATTCCGGCTTTGACTAAGATGGAAAAAACAAGTACCAATAAAACCACAGCAGAAAATTCAATCGGCGATGGATGAAGGATCTTATTTACAGAACTTTTTGCAAGTTCAAATCCAATAAATAAAATCATTACTGCGACCGTAAGGCTTGCCAGATATTCCGAGCGTGCATGTCCATACGGATGCTCTTTGTCCGCCGGCTTTTCCGCTATTTTAAAACCAATCAGCGTAACAATGGAACTCGCTGCATCGGATAAATTGTTCAATCCGTCCGCCGCAATGGACATCGAACCTGCGAGATTGCCAATGACAATCTTACTCCCTGCCAATATAAAATTGCAGAAAATCCCCACAATTCCGGATATTTTTCCTATGGCTGTACGTTTTTTCGCATTTTGTTCTTGTGACATCTTCTTTCCCCCAATTCTTATTTTCTTCTGCAAATTCCATATTTTTCCTGCATTCTTACCAGTTTTTTACGCATCGGCTTCCAGGCAAAATACACAAATACAATCGTGCTCACTCCGTGTACAACATCAAACCAGATCCCGCTTGCCTCCATCACCCAGAAGCCTTTCCATGTCGGCGTCTCTGTCATCAGCAGAAGTGACGAAAAATTCAGGATAGGCCCGTAGACAAAAACCGTTGCCAGAAAACCTATGATCATCGGAAGCACTTTTCCCTGCATACTGCGGCAGAAGCCGCCGATCACTCCGATCATCCCCCAGCTGAACATTTGAAACGGTGTCCATGGCCCCTGGGAAAACATAAAGTTCGACAAAAAACCGGAAAGCATCCCGATCAGCATCCCCGGCACACTGCCAAAACAGCTGCCTGCAATCAATACCAAGGCAGAAACCGGTTTAAATTGTGGAAGCCAGAAAAAAACACCGCGTGAAATCGCAATAATTGCTGAAAGTACCGTGATCATGATCATGTCTTTCATCCGTACCCGTCTGGCCAGATACCATAAAAAAACGGCGAATCCAAGCAGGATCAACCCTGCGCAGAGCAGATAATAATGACTACATAACCAGTCCCGCATCTTCTATCTCCTTTGTATTAATACATTCAAACACCGAACTCACCTGCGGTTTATACACCAGGTTGTGCATCAGTACCTCATGTGGTTCGCCTTCACTTGCTACATCCCCTTCAAATAAAAAGACGACATAATCCGCAATTTCTCCTACGAGATCAATATCATGTGTTATAATGATAATCTGTTTCTTTTCGCGGAACATTTTTACCACTTTTTGGAAATCATCTTTCATGTGCGGATCCATTCCTTTGGTCGGCTCATCCAAAATGACAGCGTCGGCATGTTTCATTAAAAATTTGAGCGAGGCCGCAAGGTGCTGCTCTCCCCCGGAACAGTCCAATGGATTCCGATCGGCAATAGGGGCGATCATTTCCATCAACGCCTCCGGGATATCGTCTTCTACATCCAATTCCTCCCGCACCGTGTCTTTGGTAAAAATTGTCAGCACGTCCTGTGGCATCATCACACAGCGTTTGATCAGCTTTTTTCCAAAATATCCGCTGAACATTTTACCAAGTGTCGTTTTTCCGGCACCATTGGGGCCAATCCAGCAATTTACCCCTTCCGCAATGGTAAGCTGCGGGATATTGAGCACCATTTCTGTCCCGTATGATTTTCGAATGTTCCGTACTTTCTGCCAGGATGTCACCTGTTTTTTCGTAACATCCATTTTTGTCTCTTGTGCCATTTTTTTCACTTTACGCCTTACATCCGCAAACGGCATCTGCGGTTCATCCAAAATCCGTCTTTGCCAGGGCAGAAAACGCCTCTGATATGTACTTTTCTGACCGTTATACAGCCAGATCACTTTGTCCGCCTTTTCATATATATATTCACTATCATGCTCAACAATGACAAAAGAAATGTCCATCTCTTCCCGCACGCGGACGACCATTTCCCAAAACATTCTGGCTGAGATGGGATCCAGCTGGGACGTCGGCTCATCCAGCAGGATGATTTCCGGATCCATGCAGATGACAGACGCCAGCGCCAGTTTCTGTTTCTGCCCGCCGGAAAGCTCCGCTACCCCCTTATGAAACCAGTTTTCGATACCAAAATACGTAGCCGTCTCTGCCACCCGGTTACGGATCACCTTCGGTAAAATGCCAAGATTTTCCAGCCCAAATGCCAGTTCATGCCATACTTTATCACAAACCAGCTGGTTATCCGGGTTCTGCCCCACATAACCGATCGTCCCCGGCTGCACCTCATCAATGGGAATCCCGCGGTAATAAACGCTTCCCTGCATTGTCCCCACGCGGTTGATGCGGGGGATCAATTCACGGAGCAGCGTTGTCTTTCCCGATCCCGAAGGCCCCATGATCAGCGTAATTCCCTCTGTAATATGTAGTTGTATATCCGAAAGAATACTTTTTTTACCAATCTGTTTGTTTTCTATCTCAATCTGTATCATATTTCCTCCCTTTTTGTCTGCCCGCGGAAAAGTACACAAAATGCCAGCACAGCAAGTAC
This sequence comes from Lachnoclostridium sp. UBA6475, assembly GCA_002435545.1. GTDB lineage: Bacteria > Bacillota > Clostridia > Lachnospirales > Lachnospiraceae > Eubacterium_F. The sequence continues at coordinate 4,329 of DJNB01000183.1, read as the reverse complement.
GTTAATTATACTGAAATGAATCTCGATCCGTGGGATCAGGAGACAAAATGGTTCGCTGACCCGCTGCAAAACAACCAGGATCACTATGGCAGCAATCCTTACAACATCCCACGGCAAAAGCCGGAACGGGGTATAACTTGTACGGATCTTACTGCCGTACGCGCGGCATTGCATGGCATCTGCGATCTCCAGTCCGTTTTCAAGCGCCCAGTTGATCAATATGGAGAGGGAACGGATCGCGGAGATCATACGGTTCCATACTCCCCTGCGCGGTTCCATGGACATCTGAAAATGATAGATTTCGACTAATTTGTCCGTATAACGGTTGACTGACCGGATCGCCATAGACAGCACAATTGCCGCCGGAGGAAACACATATTTGAATACAATCACGATTTTCTCCGATGTCATTGCGCGCCCCATCCGATAGGTGACGCGGCACAAAAGCCACAATTGTACGCCCATAAATGCGCCGTAAACCAAGGATTCAAGCGTTACCATATTATCATTCAGGTAAAAGAGATACGTCTCGCCCTGATGATTGACGAATGCATTGGCTGCCACGGTCAGGAGTGTCATCGCGGCCAGACTCAACAGACTTTTCCAGGAAAAAGAAATCACAAATTCAAGAACCAGAAAAAGCAGCATTACATATGGATTGCGCGACAGGCACAAAAGCAGTACTGCCGCCGCATAATTTACAAATTCTACCAGTGGGTGTCTCATTTTTCTTCCCCATTCATTGACGTATTTCCAATATCCGCCCCCAGCCCATTGCAGGTATACCGCCATTGTATCGCTTCGCCTGCTTTCAGTACATAGCGCGAACATCCATAATTTGGAAACCACCCATCGACGCTGTACATCCAGCCGGACAGACTGCCACAGTCAAATTCATACAGGTTTCCAATTCCTTCGATATAACCGGAGCCATATAATGGCGTATACAGACTCTCCATCTGAATGGAATACGCTTTACACACCTGCTCCAAAATATCATATACGGTCTGCCCTTTTTTGCATTTTACCTTTGTTGTCTTTAATAGCCAGCCATCTCCGACGTATTTCTCTTTGCCCTCCTGCAGATGATCCATATTTTGTAAAATCGTGAGACAATCAATGGAAATGGTTACATAAAATTCTTCTTCATTATCCACTTTCTGGTCTTCTTTATCGACCGGAAGCGGCTTACCGGATGGCACCGGTTCTGTCTCATATTTATCCTTGTCATTCCCGCTCCCATCACTCAGCGGGCGGTCATCGTCCTTTTTTTCTTCCGGCTGCCGCAGATCTTCATTTTTCGGAACGGTTATCGTAACTTTCGGATAACCTGAAGTTTGCTTGGCTTCCTGCTCCTTTTGCCTTCCACTCTCTGCTTTGCTCTGTTTTTTCTGCGACGTCCCGTTCTGTGACGGCGGATCATTTTTCTTCTCTGCCGCGCTGTGGTTTCCAGTTTTTTCCTCTTTTTGATTTTCTGTTTTTTGCGAATCTTCCGGTTTCCGGGTCGCCTTTCCGGCCTCTTTTTTTTCTATTTCATTCTCTTGCTTTTCGGCTTCCTGTTTTTTTGTTTTATCTTTTTTCTCTGCCTCCGGCCTTGGTGTCTCCGTCTCAGCCACCACCTGCTCTTCGCCAATTTCTTCCGGCTGCAGGGCTTCCATCGCCTTTTTCTGTTCCCGGTCAATCGAACCGATCGATGTCCCTGCGATCGCTGCCGCAATAACCAGAAGGACAACCAGTGCAGATAAAATTGTCTTCCAATTTCTCTTTACAAACCGCATATCTTTCTCCTTGTAATACAGCTGCACATTTCACCCGGAAATGCGCAGCCGCGTATCATCAAATCTCCATCTCTATCGGACTTTGATCTTAATTGTCTTTTTGACCATCTTCTTTCCCTTCTTATATTTTATCACAACTTTATAAGTTTTACCAGCCTTCGCCTTTTTTCCGGCTTTCACTATTAATTTCCCATTTTTTACCTTGACACTCAAATACTTTTTATTATAAGAAAAAATCTTGCATTTTACTTTTTTTCCGTTTACTACGGTGTTGATCGTAACCGTACCGCCCTTTTTCACCGTTACTTTGTTGGAAAATTTTGTAAGTTTTGCCGTTGTGTCAGTTTTTGGGGAAGGTTTTGCCGCCGGCGCTGATGACGGCGTCTCTGTTGGTTTCAGCGTTGGTGCCGCTGTTGCCGGTGCTTCCGTTGGTTCTACCGTTGGCTGTGTTGCCGTCGTCGCTTCCGTTGGTTCTACGGTTGGCTGCGCCGCCGGCTCTGTGGTCGGAACCGCTGTTGGAGTCACGGTCGGCGTCAAATCCGAAATATCATGGTAACCGCTTTGATACAGTTTCTCCCCTTTTCTCTGACACCAAAGTGCCACCATCGCATAACCGGCCTGCTCCGTCGCCATCTGGTTATAGTCCGTCCCCGTATGTCCATATCCACGATACGGAGTATCTTTATAAACAGCGCCAAAACTCTTCAACGCGTCTACTACTGTTTTTCCATTTTTGATAAAACGTTCATCCTTTGTCGGATCGATTCCAAGCATCGTAAGTCCGCAGATGACCTGTGCGATCGACTCGGAATTTACTGTTCCCCAGGAAACAAATCCGCCATCTGCATTCTGTTGGGCGCTCATTGCCGTAAGTGCTCTCTCGACAGCATCATTTACTTCTGAAAGATACGTGTATTTACTAAGTGCCTGTACTGCCATCATCGTGACATCCGGATCAGCGTCGGATCCCGAAAATGCCCATCCGCCCGTCTGCAGCTCTTTTGCTAATATATAATCGATATAATCATCACGAAGCGTTGTGACATTTTCCTCCGTTAAATCGGTCACCTTTATCTCATTTTCAGAATAATACCCCGCATAATCCAATGCGATCAATGCAAATACAGGGCCGTTAATTCCCTGCATTTTGGTGTATTCATAATCCGCCGACTGTTCTGTCTTATCCCCGCCGGCGTGATCTCCGGCAAGCGGCGCGCAAAGATTCCAGCCGTTGAAGCAGGTCACATCTGCTCCTGCCGAATACAAGCCGATGATCGTACGAGAATTGTCTGTTGATTTACCGGCATGAAGTTTATTTTCTGCTTTCAAAGTCTCGCTCTTCGCATCAAGCGAATTCTTCACGGATACCAGATATCTCTCTTTCCATCCCTCTGTCATGCGCCCGGTTCGTCCCAATACCAAAGCCGCCCATTCGCCGCCTGCCGAACCAGATGCCGGATCCGATACAACATATTCCAGCGTATCGCAGATCTCGTTCACTTCCTGACTATAATCTCCTGTTACTGCTGCCACACTCTCTGCGTCCGCTTCCGGCACATAACCAATACTGCTTACGACAAGCGCTGCCGCAAATGCTATCGCCGCTCGTTTCTTTGCTCCTTTTGTTACCATTCGGTTACCTCCTTAAAAAAGTAAAGAGCAGACCGCTCTTTACTTTTTTATACATAATTATTACGCTGTGTTTTTAACTCCAAAACATCTGTGCCCAGTAATATTTCATTCCCTGATCTGTCTTACAAAAACCAAGACCCATATAACGGTATTTCCAAGACAGAATATTCGCACGATGTCCCGGCGAATTCATCCAGGCATCTACTACCTGTTCCGGTGTTTTCTGCCCCATTGCAATATTTTCTCCGCAGGCATAATAAGAATTAATGCCTACTTCCTTAAATACAGAAAAGCATTTCTCGCCACTTGGCCGGGTATGGGAAAATGATTCCAGAAGTTCATTCGCACGAATTGCCGAAGCCTGACTTAATTTACTGTACAGACTCAATTCCGACAGTCCCGCCTTTGACCTCTCTACATTGACAAGCCGCAATACTTCTTTCTCGTAATTTGCCGCTTCCTCTGTGACCGTTACCTGCGGAGCAAGGGTTGGCTCCGGAGTTGGTTCAGAGGTCGGAGCAGGTGTCGATATTGGAATCGGCGTTTCATCCGGTACTAGCAAAGCTTCTTTTATCGTAATCTTATAAACGATTTTTTTCTTTCCCATTTTTGCCTGTAAGCGAACCGTTCCTTTCTTTTTTGCCAGAATGAAAACCGCTCTTTTCCCATCTTTGTAAAGATGGATTTTGTTCTTTCCGGAAAGTTTTTTCCAGACCACCCGCTTCTTTGTATTTTTAATGGTTAAATGTTTAAGCTCTCTGACACGCATACTAATATTCTTTTTTACCGTTTTTGCCTCTGCGGCAGATCCCGGCGTAAGAACACTCAATACCAATGCCAGTGTCAATAAGAGCGCTGCTGTTCTCTTCATCTTGCTCTCCTTCCTCATTAAATTTTTTAGGCGTTTGATAAACGCCGA
>DJNB01000031.1:33265-38856 GCA_002435545.1 Lachnoclostridium sp. UBA6475 | reverse complement strand
TCAAGATTCCGAGAGATCATCTAATTATAGCACATATCATTAGTTATTGCTAGTGTTATTTTGTATTACATCATTATCATGATAGAAATAAAACATTAGAATTAGAACATAATATTCAAGGAGAACCATTATGACTGATTTAGATTTCAAAACTATTGGCGCTAATATAAAAAAAAGACGTCAAGCTTTAGGTATTACACAAGAGTACATTGCTAACATCCTAGATGTTAACCCCTCTCATATTTCAAATATCGAATGTGGACGTGCAAACCCATCATTAACTGCCTTAGTTAAGATTGCCAACATTTTACACTGTAGTGTTGATGATTTTATTAGCAAAGAATACACCTACAAAGTTGATTTTCCTCAAACAAGTACTATAGATGAACAACTTATGAAAAAATTAAATTTTTGCACAAATGAAACAAAAGAAAAAATATTAAAGATCATAGATATTTTATAAGTCGCTAAATATCTCTTATTCCAAACTTAAAACGCATATGTTTTATATATTTTTACAGTTTTACTTTCATAGAAAAAATAAGTCCCTGGTTTTCTATGAGGGATTTAGAACGCCGTCGGTACATAGAGGGCGTAATCTGCCCTCATGTACCGCTACGAGCGTTCTCTAAGCGCAAGCGGTCCCGAATGGAAAAACAGGGGCTTATTATTCTAAAAAGTAAAATTTGTAAAAATTTTTATTGACATGTTATTGATATTTTGTTATCATTAACCTACCCGTGAGGGAGTAGTTTGCACAAACTTCATTTGTGTGATATGTCAACATACTGTCCACCTTGTGGTCTGGCATATCTTAATGAACGAGACTCATGTATGGCCTGCCATACTTGTGTCTTTTTTTATTTTATTTTCAAGGTAACTATTCAAGATCGATGTTTGACATGAATGACTCGTCGTGCTTGCACGTAAGAGACATTCAGAGGCAAACATTGGGTCTAATAGGAAACAAAATTCTATTAAAAGAGGAGAAACAAAATGGATTTACTGACAATTTTAGTACTTGGCATTGGCCTTTCCATGGATGCTTTTGCCGTATCAATCTGCAAAGGATTATCGCTTCCAAAGATTACTGCCTCCAAATGTCTTATCGTTGGTGCATGGTTTGGTGTCTTTCAGGGATTGATGCCCCTGACCGGCTATCTCCTGGGAAGCCGTTTTGAGCATTATGTAGACACCTTTTCGGCATGGATTGCTTTTATCCTTTTAGTACTGATCGGGGCAAATATGATAAGAGAATCTTTTTCAAAAGAAGAAAATGAAGCAAATGCCGAATTTGGATTTAAAACCATGTTTTTGCTTGCTGTCGCCACCAGTATTGATGCGTTGGCCATCGGCATCACATTTTCCTGTATTCCGGTTGAGATAACAAGTGCTTTTTCCCGCAACGCTAATACGATCCTGGCCTGCTGCCTCATCGCATGCACAACGTTCCTCATCTCCGTTGGCGGAGTTAAAATAGGAAATCTGTTTGGTACACGCTATCAGAAAAAAGCAGAAATTGTCGGCGGTGTGATCCTGATCTGTCTCGGTATCAAGATACTGGTGGAACATTTTTAATGATATCCCATGGCAAGAACCGTAAATTCTTTTTTACGGTTCCCTTTCGCCATCCGTATCTCGATCTTATGCACCTTCTTTACCTTCTCATCTACCGCAAGCACGATCCTGGCATTGTTCCAGCCATCTTTATTATAACCGTCTACCGTCTTGACCTTTTTTCCATCGACGTAAATACTCGCTTTTCCCGTCCTTTTATTTTTCGAAAGTTTATATACAACCATAAATTTTGCACAATTTATTTTCACTTTCAGCGGCTTTTTCGACGCACCTTTCTTATGTTTCCAGCTGTAAGGAAATTTATCTTTATTATTAAAGCGGAACTTTCCCGTTCTTTTGTCCTTTGTTTTAAATCCACCGGCGTTGACATTTTTACTTTTTTTGGTATTCTTTGCCGTAAGCATATTCATCGTGTCATATTCATCCGTATTGTATGGTTTTATCTTTTCCATATCCGTGAGTTCTTCCTTCTGTGGCAGCTGCCAGTCCACTTTTTCCAGCAGATACTCAATACAGTCTGCCATAAAAGCGTGCCCTTCATTGGTTGGATGCCAGTAGTCATGGAAAAACCACTTCGAAAAGCCCGATTTGTCAAACTGGCTTTTCACTCCGTTTTTTATACTGATCATCGGGAGCTGGTAATATTTTCCATAAGGAATATACATATCCTGCATATTAAAATTGTCTTCAAATACAGAAAAGATCAAAACGACCGCGCTCCCAGACCTCATTGCCCGCCGGATAAGCCCTTCATACGCTCCTCCCCCGGTACATTCTCCACTGTCATTGACCGCAAATTCCAAAAACAGGATATCCGGTCCTTTTCCGGTCTTTATTTGGCTCCGGACATCCCTTTGATAGCGAAGTGCTCCCAGAGAAGACGGCGTCCCGCTCATGCCGGCATTGACAAACTCCGCATCGTGAAATAAACTGTATTTTTTTGTAAATTTTTCCCAGGATGTTTCTGCATAACATCTACTGTTTGGACTCGCTCCAATGCCTTCTGTAATTGACCCGCCAAGGTACGCAATCGTCACTTTTTTCCCTTCGCGTGCCCTTTGAATCACCTTTTTCAAACGTGCATTATTTCCTGTGGAAACGACGGAGTCCGCCACCATCTTTTTATACTCCAGATCACTGATATGTAACGCAGAAGTTTTCGCCTGTACCGGCATGCCGCACAGTATGATAACCGCTAACACGCCGAGACAGAGCAAAACTTTTCTTATCTGATTTTTCATCCTCAATTCCCCGTTTCATTCTTTCGTATCCACCATCTTACTCTTTTCGAAAACGAATGTCAATACATTGTCATTTCGTATCCTGTAGTCCACAAAAACTATCGATCGGATCTTTTCCGACAAAAGCATCCGCTCCGCTCGAAAGTGCCTCGATCAGTTTTTCCAGTGTATTTTCTTTGGCATCGTAGATATTGATATACGTGCGCACCTGTGGAATATCGGAAAGCATCGTCGGCTGTCCGCATCCGACCGCGATCACGGGTACTTCAAATACATACCACGGAATTTCACCGCCGCCCTTCGACATTCCAAAGCTTGGTCTGCCTGCCATCACATCGCAAAGAGTGATCACAAGATCCGCCTGCTCGCGGAATTCGGAGATGGCGTTCTTGCCGGCAAAATAAATGTTCAGATCGGGTTTTTCGCCCTTCAATGCCTTTTGTTTCATCTGGTCAAGCGGACTTTCATAGACATACGCATCGTATCCGCGTTCACATAATTTTTCTTTGACCGTCTCTGCGGGATTTTTTCCTTCCATGCCACACAATTTCAGGAGTTCGACCATCCCTGTCTCATGTCCTTTAATGTGCACGATCATTACCTTTTTATATTTTTCCGGTGAAATTGGCAGCACGTCTTTGTCCTTGTATTTCACAAGCGTAAGGCTTTTTTCGCTGATCTCGCTCTGCTTTTTCTTAAATTCTTCATTTCCAAGTACCCTGTCCAGTGTATCCTGCTCCGGAACCATCTCCGCCGCACTTTTTTTATGAAGCTGTAGGCGTGCCTTAATTCCGAGGATTCTCGTCAGAGCTTCCGTCATCCGTTCTTCAGAGATCACACCCCTCTGATAGGCAGTAAGCATCGTCTGATAATCCTCCTGCGGATCGTTAAAAAACAGGAACATATCGCAGCCGGCGTTGATAGCACGCGGAAGCATTTCTTTTCTCGTCATCTGGTTTGTCATCGCCACCATATGGGAAGCATCGGTCACTACAACACCCTGAAATCCCAGTTTATCACGCAAAAGAGTCGTCATCAATGTTTTGTTCAGTGTCGCCGGCATCCACACTTCCTCTTCCGGCAGTTCCGGAGCAAGTTCACGCACATATTCGGGAAGCATGATATGACCGCCCATGATCCCTTCGACCCCATTTTCAATCAGTTCTTTGTAAACCATGCCATACGTCTCATCCCAGTGTTTTGGGGAGAAATCATTGACATGATTGGACAGGTGTGCATCACGGTAATCGACGCCGTTTCCCGGAAAATGTTTTGCCACACAGGCAAAATCCGTATTCTGGTGCGCACCCCTCACATATTCGACGCTGCATTTTTTCACCATTTCCGGATCATTGGAAAAAGCTCTTGTCGAAATCTCCGTATTCATCGGATTGTAATAGATGTCGCAGACCGGCGCAAATGCCATATTACATCCGATCGCCGCGGCTTCGGCATTTCCCATGCGTCCCATATCCTCGGCATAATCGTGGTTTCCTGTCGCTCCGATCTTCATGCCATTGCCGATATACGTACCGTCCGTACATGCACCATCGCCACCGGATTCCGTATTGCAGGCGATAAACAACGGAATCTTGCTGTTTTCCTGCAAGATCCGGTTCTGCTTCCATACCTCTCTCGCCGGCGCCGGATTGTAGCGGCAGCCTCCGAGATGATACGTCTGTATCAATTCGATCAGATCCTCCTCTTTTTGTGAAGAGGTCAATTGGAAAAATAACTGCCCTACTTTTTCTTCGTCGCTCATCGCGTCGATCGTCTCGTGAACCCAGTCACAATCTTCTTCTGTCAGAAAAAATGGATTTGCTCTCAGATCAATGTTCATTTTCTTTCATCCCTTCCTAAATTTTGATAAAACTGATTTTCATATTTCTGCTGCATCTCTTTGGTATAGTTTCCATTCAACCATGCCGGAAATGCGTTTTCTCTTCCTTCCTGCCAGGAGCCTTCTTCCTTTCCGGCAAGAATTGGGAAAAAGGGGATTCCTGCGGCATCCGCACTTTCTTTGTCACCCCGTGCATCTCCGACCATCAAAACATTTGCCGGGTCATAACCGAACGCGCACACTTTTTTAAGACATTCGCGCTTTGTCCCCTTCTCCTGCGTCATACACTCTGTGACATAGTTTAACAGACCGGCCTCTTCCCATTCGCGGCACACCGCCTCCCGATTTGCGGACGAAATGATATAAATATCCGTTTCTTTACAAATTCTGGAAATGATATCTTTTGCTCCGGTAAACACCTTTGTTTTCTCTTTCGGAAGCCGATCAATTGATTCATTTACTTTACCCGACCAGTCAAGCACCTGCTGTAATAATTTTGAGCCGGTCTTTTGCACTTCCCCGGCAAGTGCCCTCTCCGAATATTCCCCGGTTGTCTGAAGCCAATGTTCCAGCAGGGGAAGTTCGTCCGCCTCAGCGATTTTATCTTTGTATTCCTGTAAAAATTTGTAAATTCCTTGGAAGCGGTTGATTCCTCGTGTTTCCTGCCACAGATTAATCTCCTCCCAGCGTTTTTGGGCTTCTTTCTCCCACGGCAGGAGATTCCACATTTTTACCGCCTCCGGACCAAAACAAAGCTGATGCTTCGGCGTCATCGTATCCATGACACAGCCATCCGAGTCCACACAAAACGCGTATTTTTTCATTTTACCTCATTCTCCTTTTCTGCCAGAATCCGCGCATTTTCCTGCACCTTTTTCCGATCCAGCGGATACAAAAATGCCAATGAGAGAGCGAGAAGCACAAAACCGACC
>DJNB01000031.1:29457-33203 GCA_002435545.1 Lachnoclostridium sp. UBA6475 | reverse complement strand
AAGCACAAAACCGACCGCCGGTGCCAGACAGGTAATATGATAGATTCCATTGACGACGGATGGTTCAAATGCTGTCGCCTGACTATATCCGATGATGCTTAATAGAAGTCCCGCCACGCCGGAAGATGCCGCCTGTCCTACCTTTCTCGCAAAAGAATAGACCGAATAGATCGTTCCATCGGATCTCCTTCCGTCATGAACCTGCGCATCGTCAATGACATCCGTGATCATCGCCCATGTAATAAGCGAAAAGATCGCAATTCCGACATAAGCAAAGGTATAAAATACGACAAACACATACGCATTCTGCAATTTCAAAAAGTTGGTCACAAAAAGCACTGCTGCCCCAAACAAAGCGGCAGCGATGCCCAGCTCTTTCCTTCCCAGCTTTGCCGAAAGCGGCACCGTAAAGGAAGCACAGATCAGCGTAATAACCGTTCCTGCCAATCCGGATAATGACTGCGCCCGGATGTTACCGTAAAAATTTGGAAAAAGATACGTTGTCATATTGGTGAGTGTCAGCTGTGCCAGAATCATACAGATGGAACTGACGATAATTCCGATGAGCGCGCGGTTATGCACAATCCCGGAAATCAATTCCGAAACCCGGAACTCACTCGTCGTCTGCTCCACTTTTACCCTCTCTGTCGTCATGGCATAACAGATGAGATAACAGATCACGGCTCCGATCGAGCATACCAGCGCGGCAAGCATCGTGCGTGTACCGGAAAGCACATTATTTCCATTGTCATCCTGATAATATACGACAAGCGGCATCACGACTCCGATCACGGTTCCCGCCAGCGACGCGCCGATCGTTCTCCAGTTTGACAGCTGCGCGCGGTCCGACGGATTTCCGGAAATTGCCGATGCCATCGAACCATACGGGATATTGATCCCGGTATAACACACGCTTCCCCACAAAATATACGTAAAGAACATCCAAAATATCTTAAATCCAAGCGGCATATGTGCAAACCAGCTTGCATACATCAAAAAAGATGCCACGGCGACCGGGCCGCACATTCTCCGAAGCCAGATCACAAATTTTCCGCGCTCTGTCGGTTTGGTACGATCCACGATCTGTCCCATCGCCACGTCGGTAAAGGCATCCACTACACGGGCTACCATCATCATAATACCGACCACTCCGGCGGGAACTCCCATGACATCTGTATAAAATTTCAACAAAAACATGCTTGACAAAATAAAGGTAAAATCGTTGCCAAAATCGCCAAACATATAACCTGCTTTATCCCTCAATCCAAAAGGGCGTACATTCTGCTCCATAAGTTCCTCCATTCCAATTTTTGTCATTGAATGACTGCTGTTTGAAATGTAGTATGTGCAAATGGAACGAAATTATGCAGTTCTTATTTTTCGGTAATATCAATAGACAAATTACAAATCTGGATTGCTGCCCCATTTTCCATAACAGAAAACCCATGTTTTTCATAAAATGGCACATTATTTTTGTCCTCCGGCATACCCTCAATATACAAGAAATCTTTGTATTTTTCTTTTATGTATTCAATCATTTGACCGGCAATTCCTTGTCCCTGATAATCCGGATGCACAAGAACATAATGAATCTGCGCCAGCATCGCGGTATCATCCAATACTCTTGTAAGTGCGACCAGTTTTTCATCATCCCACACGATAAGTACCGTCGAGGAATGCATAAGTGCTTTGTACAATCGTTCGGGATAATTTCCGGAAGCCCAATTGACCGATAAAAATAATTGCTGTACCTGCTCCTGTGTAAAATTCTTTCTTTCTGTAAATTTAAGCATAAATCTCTCCTTACCTGTGATGATCACATTTCTGACATTGTACCATTTCCTTTTCGCCATGTTCCTTATAAAAAACACCTGACCATTGGCAGATACTTTGTAAAATAGGGACAATCGTTCTTCCTTTCTGCGTCAATGAATATTCCACTTTCGGCGGGATTTCATCATAAGACTTCCGGGCAATGATACCATCTTCGATTAAATCTTTTAACGTTGCTGCCAAAACAGCATCCGTAATGTTATACATTTCCCTGCGAATTTCGCTATAACGCAGTTTTTCATTTGCTGACAATACACATATAATGCGTGACTTCCATTTACCACCAAATATTGCGAGACCATATTCAAGCGGGCATCGAATATCGTCATCTAATTTTTTCTGATATTTTGCCATAAAAATCACCTCCAAGCTCTATTTTATATTATTATAGCTTGAAAGCAATCATTTTTAAAGTAACTATGAAATTTATTAGCAAGCCTCAACTTATATTTTTCACTTTATTGTTTTCGATTCTCTTTAAAAATACATATCCCACGAGACAGGCTATGAACTCCGTTATCGGAAATGCCCACCAGATCAGCGAAACTCCGATCTGTCCATTTCTAGCAAAAGCGGCAAAAATCCCTGCCAGCGGCAAGATGATAATAAGTTGTCTGAGCAATGAGATCACAAGCGATTCCATTCCACCATCCAGTGCCTGATAAATTCCCTGATACGCGATATTGATTCCCGCAAAAATAAAACTGATGGAGATAATCCGCATTGCGCTCATAAAATATTCTCTGGACTGTCCTGCATTAAATAACGTGGCAAATGCACCCGGGAAAATCTCTGTGATCATCACGCCAACAACCATAAGTACAATCGTATACATCAGTCCGTATTTAATTCCATTCTGAATTCGCTTTTTGCTCTGCATCCCATAGGAATAAGCAATAATCGGTGTAATGGCATCCCGCAGTCCAAATGCTAAGAACAGTACAAACTGCTGCACTTTATAAAACAATCCGTATGCGGTCTGTGCAGAAGCACTAAACTTCAAAATCAGATTCATAACATAAACCATGATCGACATAAGCGCCTGCGCAATAATTGCCGGAAGTCCGATCACATAGATTCCTTTGATAATTCCACGATCCGGTTTCATATATTTCACATCATGTTCAAATTCTTTATTTAATTTTACATGGAAAATAAATAAGAGCACCGCAGAGGCGACCTGTCCAATTACCGTTGCATAGGCAGCTCCTTCTACTCCCATTTCAGGAACAGGTCCAATTCCGTAAATCATAATAGGATCAAGTATAATATTTACTACTGCCCCCACAACCTGGCCAATGGTTGAATACAGGGAACGCCCCGTCGCCTGCAGCAATTTTTCAAACAAAGAAAAGAAAATGATTCCAAACGAAATGACACAGCATATTCTAAGATAACCGGTTCCCATCGCAACCACTTCCGGATCCACGGTCTGCGAGGAAATGTATGCTTTTACACCAAAAATTCCAAACAACAGACATACCACATAAATAACTGCTCCTAAAAACAGACTGTTTCCTGCGACTTTTGCGGCCTTTTTGTTATTTCCCTCTCCAAGCGTTCTTGCCAGAAGCGCATTGGTTCCCACACCGGTTCCGATTCCAATTGCCACCATCAGCATCTGAACCGGAAATACGAGCGTAAGCGCATTCAATGCCGCCTCACTTCCCACTTTCATATTTCCCACAAAAGCACTGTCCACAATATTGTAGACTGCCTGCAATGCCATCGATAAGATCATCGGTATTCCCATCTGAACCATGAGTTTATTGACCGGCATCTCCCTCATCTTATTACTTTCCGCCATTTTAAAATCCTCCTTGTATAATATGTGTTGCCCCCTTGCTTCCGCTCGGCGGCAGGTCGTCGGAACATAAAAAAACGAGCAGTCAAACTGGATTTACGCTAGTTTG
>DJNB01000031.1:29032-29369 GCA_002435545.1 Lachnoclostridium sp. UBA6475 | reverse complement strand
TTTTTCAAAAAGTCAAGAAAAAAATAAATATCCGCTCTCTTAATCAATCACATTTTACAGGGATACAGATTTGCGTCACAAATTTCTCCGGATCATTGGTAATACCATAATCGATAAGTGTAATCTCACGGGAAAATCCAGTAATCTGCATCTGATGTTTTTCTATATAATCCAGTATTTTTTTATACTGTTCCGGAGCTTCTGCATGGCTGCCCCGGAAGCACAAACGGACGCATAATGTTTCTGCCATATCCATGGTCTCTCCATCATAGATATCTTCCTCATCCAATATTAAAAAAATACCATCATATTTTTTGTATTCCGCTGCCTGCAAATG
>DJNB01000031.1:19581-28953 GCA_002435545.1 Lachnoclostridium sp. UBA6475 | reverse complement strand
TGATAGGAGCTTCCATATCCTGGGGATCTACTATTTTCAGAGGCGCATCCATCCATACAATCCGACTTGCCGGAGACCGTTCTAATGTCACCGTATCCAATGGCATATTTTGTGCTTCTGATAACGCATCTAAACGGTGATTTATTTTATGTTCAATGCGTTTTAATTCCTTCTGCTTTTCCAAAACAATCTTTTTTTGCTGCATCAGTTTTTCTTCTATTTTACTTATATCTCTGTTTTTCAGAAAGTCCTCTATTTCCGTCAATGGCATAGCCAATGTTCTTAAATACCGGATGGTATTAAGTACCTCAAATTGTTCCGTTCCATAATAACGATATCCGGAGTCCGGTGATACATATTCCGGATGAAGCAGTCCAACATTTTCATAATGCCGCAGACTGCTGATACTGATATGAAAAAGTTTGGATACTTCTCCTATGGAAAACAATCCTTTTCTGTCCATATTATTATGCCCCTTTCCCTTTCTGCCCCTTATGATATATCACATAAAATGCAATCACACAAATCACCACAGACATCAAGGAACCGGCTGCTGTCGCCAATCCCATCGGAAACAATGTTGTCTGAAACATCTTGGATGTCAGATAAACCCCGGGGATACGAACCAGTGAAATTGACAGGATATTGTGCAAAAATGACAGTACGGACTTTCCACAAGCACAAAAATAACCGCTGAAACTAAAATGAATGCCCGCAAAAATGCAATCAAAAATATACCCTCTCAAATACTGGCTGCCAAGCCGTATCACATCTGTTCCATCTGTAAATAAAGATACGATCGGTGCGGCAGTAAATTGAATCAGAATCGTCACCAATACTCCGAATCCCACAGTGATAAAAACAGCATACCGCAGGGTTGCAATTGCACGTTCCTGTTTCCCCGCCCCGATATTCTGTGCCCCAAGAGCAGAAACGGCAGATAACATGGAAGAAGGAACCAGAAACACAAAACTTATAATTTTCTCTACAATTCCGACAGCAGCGGCATCATTTAATCCCCGCTGATTTGCAATAATCGTTATGACAATAAATGCGACCTGAATCAGTCCGTCCTGCACAGCGATGGGAATACCAATGGATAGTATTTTTCCCATTACCGGTCGATGAGGTCTGAAATCTGTCTTAGCAAGAACAATGCTCTTTCTTTTTATAATAACAATCAAAGATACCAGTACACTGATTGCCTGAGAAATCGTTGTTCCCAGTGCAGCCCCCGCAGGTCCAAGTTGTAATGCACCCATAAAAAGGTAATCCAACACAATATTGGCAGCACATGCCACCGCAATAAAATACATCGGACTCTTGCTGTCTCCCATGCCTCTGAAAATAGAACTGATGATGTTATATGCGGTAATAAACGGAATCCCAAGAAAACAAATCGTCAGGTAGGTAACCGTTCCGTTTACAGCCTCTGAAGGAGTAGACATTGCGGACACAATCGGGTGCACTAACATAAGCAGTAATACCATTGTAGCGACAACCACTCCCATAAACAGAATAACCGTATTCCCAACGGCTTTCGATACCCGTTTTTTGTCGTTTGCTCCAATTGCCTGTGCAATACTGACCGTCGTCCCCATCGCAAGGCCTACAATGATAACCGTTATCATATGCATGATCTGCGAACCGACAGATACCGCCGTGGTACTCGCTACTCCATCGTATTGTCCAATAATAAACAAATCCGCCATTCCATAGAGTGTCTGCAAAAAATAGGAAAGCAGATACGGCAAAGAGAACAAAATTAAGTTTTTAAATACACTGCCTGTTGTAAGATTTTTTTCCATCGTAAATTCCTCGCTTCTTTGATATAACCCCATTATAAACTCTACAACAGTTATAGAGTCAAGACTTATTTCAAGTTTTCATCGTGGCAAACTGGAATTTGTCGATTGGTTTTTAAAGTATTTTACTCTCTAACCGGTTTCTTATAAAGAAATACAATCGCCACTATCAGAATAATAGCCAACATCACCCACTGCACATAATTATCAAGAATTATAAAAAGTGGCGAATCATTCCAATCAGATATAAATATATGTATGTTTAAAAATACGTCCGTAAAGAAATGGATAAAGGCAGCTACAAGTATGTTATGTGTATATAAATACACAGATGCAAATGCAAATCCCCATACTCCTGTCATAATAAATCTGTATATAGCTTGTTCCAAAGAATCACATTCAACAGCATGTGCTATACCAAATATCACCATGCTTATGCCCGCATATAAAAGCCTTCTCTTAAACGTGGCATTTGCTCCTTGATAATACCCTTCGCAAACAAATGCTCTAAATGTAATTTCTTCCCATAATCCTGTCGCAAGTTGCATAAAAATAAGGCAGGACACAACTATAGGCATGGTTGTATTTAACCAACTCTTTGCCCCTATCACCACATATGTAATGACATCAAACACCACATAAATAAACATAGCAGAGCAAGCAGGAACAGCATCCTTAAAGCAGTTCATATTGACAATACTTCTCATATTGTCTTTCTTAAACAATTTTACAAATATAATAAGCTCGACAGCGAAAAATAGTATTCTTTGAACGCTTTTCATCATATATCCCAAAGCACCATCAAATTTGTTATTTATCAGGGGTGATGTGTAGTAAAGCAATAATAAAAACAATACAGCCAGAATAATACCTATCAACTTTTTGTTTTTCATAATGGTCTCCAATCTTTTTATTAACAATTCCGATTTACCAATTTCATTAAATAATAAATTTCACGGACTAACTACATTGTCAAAAAATTCATTACAAGATTCACCATTATATCTTTTTCTTCTGGTCTTGACTCTGCAATCATAAGCGTAATCGCAACCAATGCTCCATCACTGATTATCTTACTATCATCTCTATACAAGGCATTATTCCGAGCAAGAAATTCCAAAAATAAAGATGCTGCAATTCGCTTACATCCATCTGCATATGGATGATCCTTAATCATAAAATATAATAAATTAGCAGCTTTTTCCTCTAATGACGGATATACGTCTCCACCAAACACACTCTGATAAACTGCTGCCAAAATACCCTCAACTTTACCATTTTCTTTCTCCACACCAAATACATCCGATTTAAATGAATCCTCCATGTGTGAAACCATTTTTTTACATTCTTCATATGTTATTTTATATATAGGTCTGTTTCCCACAGGTTTTTTAAGAGATTGATGATCATATTGATCCAAAAGCATTAATGCATCTGTATACGAGGTAACAGCCTTTAAAATTTCTGACTCTTCAACCTCCAATGTACACGCAAGCATCTTTTTTTGAATATCGACGGTTCTTTCAAGCGCTTGCAATCGTTTTCCATTAATAGCATAGCCTTGAATCACATATTGCTTTAACACAGAATTAGCCCATCTACGAAATGCGATGCCGCGTTTTGAATTAACACGATATCCCACAGATAATATCATATCAAGATTATATATCTTGGGTTTTCTTCCTCCAGAACTTTTGTCGGAAAAACCGACAGAAGTCCCATCTAATTCTCCTGAAGAAAGAATATTGGAAATATGCTCACTCACTGTAGCATGCTTAACATCAAATAATTCTTCCATTTGTTTCTGTGTCAACCATACAGTTTCTAATTCTGGACTTAACTCAACTTCAAGATTTATATCACCATCTGTAAATAAAACAATTTCATTTTTCAAAAAATATCACCACCTATTGCATCAAATAATTAATCGCATCTTCAACAGTCATACATGTAGCACACTCCTACAAATTCCGATTTTCCAATTTCATAAACTAAAAGTTACCCCCTCTATTTTTCCAGTTTTTTACAACAACCTCTGCATTATTTTCAAGACTATGAATACCATCTAATTCAAGTTTCACACACGGCATGTTTTTCATCCATTCTTTCTGCTCACGCAAATTCGGAGAACCATCCGTTTCGTATTTTCGATTTCCTTCCAGAAATTTCATATGGCTTTGGTGCATATCCCCACCTTCAAGTACTCTTTCGCCAAATCGTTCTATTGCCCTTTTATGAACACGTTGTACACGAATGTCCGGCTCAACATAAAGAAAGACCATCATCTCAAACTTATCATCAAATGCGTAATGAAAAGAACTCATTGAACCAGACATCACAAAATGTTCATATGGTTCAATATCGTTACTCAGTCTGCTAATCTTTTCCTTTTTTGTATACATTTCTGTATATGGTTCTTCTGTATCCTGTTTCCATATGTAATCATCCACATCAAAAAATGGATATCCCAATTTCTCAGCAACAACTCTTCCCAGCGTTGTCTTTCCGCTTCCGGACGGGCCAATAATCATAATTCCTGTTGACATATTTTTCCTCTTCCTTATATTAGTTTCCCTTAATGATAAATCACAATTGTAATTCCCCTCACTCACCTCTTACAATGCAGTTCCTTTCTTCGGGACAAAAAAACGACTCATATCTGTATTTTCCAGTTGCAGCAGTGCTATTTTCTTATCAATTCCTCCCGCATATCCTGTCAGACTTCCATTTGTACCCACTACACGATGACAGGGAATGATAATGGAAACTTCGTTATGTCCAACCGCGCCACCTACTGCCTGCGCGGACATGCGGGAAACGTTTTTTATTTCCGCCATCTTGCCGGCAATCTCTCCATATGTGATTGTTTGTCCATAAGGGATCTCCAGTAAAATCTTCCACACTTCCTGTCTGAATGTTGATCCCATAGGATGAAGCGGTGGCGTGAACTTGGGTTCTTCGCCAGAAAAATATATATCCAGCCATTTTTTTGCTTCTGTAAGAATTTCCATTTCCTGTGAAATTCTATCATCCGGAAGTGTATTTGCAAAATACTTCTGGCCTTCAAACCACAGACCGGTAAGTCCGATTTCATCAGAAGCCAGCAAAATATTCCCCAACGGGGATAGGTAATTACAGGTATATATCATCGTTTTGTCATTCCTTTCATCAAGACGGAGATTTACCACCATCTAAAACTTATTAATCGCCTCCGACTCATCGTCACTTTTCATAATCTCCAGAATTTTCACATAATATCCCACTTTCTCTTTGACCTGGACAAAGACACGGTCGTCCTTTTTATGTCCAAGAAGCGCTTTTCCAAGCGGTGATTCGATACTAATCATATTTTTCAGCGCATTGCTTCGGATCGTCGTAACAATCTTATATTCTTCTTCACAGTCTTCGTCTTCCATGTAAACACGGACGCGGTCATTTAACCCCACTTCTTCTGAGGATGCTTCGTCCTCCACGATCTGCGCTGTCTTAATCATCTTCTCCAGATAGCGGATCCGGCTTTCATTTTCATTTTTAAACTTCTTTGCGGCTTTATATTCAAAATTTTCGCTGAGATCCCCATGCGCTCTGGCTTCTTTTACGTCTTCCAAAGCCTCTTTGCGCACAACCAGTTTGCGGTGCTCGATCTCCTGTTCCATCTTTTCAATATCTTTTTTTGTCAGTCTGTCATACATTTTCTTTCCCTCCATGTTCAATTTCTAATCCTGATACACAATTCCAAAATAGTCCAGATAAACCTTAAATCTATCCTGTGCAGTCAAACATGTATCCATCAGATATGCTTGATCCTTTTTCCACTCTTTTAATCCACGATAATAAAATTCTTTTATATCATCTTCAATGATAAAAGGCGTGATTCCATTGCGAAGACATTCTTTGAACATAATTAATCTGCCAACACGTCCGTTTCCATCTTGAAAAGGATGTATTCTTTCAAATGCATAATGAAATTCTATAATTTCTTCCAATGTTTTTTTTGTGTCATTATTATATTTATTTAACAATTGTTTGATTTCTTTTTCTACATCATCTGGCTTCGTTGTCGGCATTCCGCCAACTTCGTTTTCAAATCTTTTGTAATCACCAACTGCAAACCATGACTTTCTGCTTTCCGATGTACCTGATTTTAAAATAGCATGAAGCTGTTTAATAAATGATTCACTTAACTTGTAATTTGCTTGTTCTATTATTAAATCAATACACTTAAAATGATTTGCGGTCTCTACAATATCATCAACATTAACCGCCGCGTTCTGCATTCCAATCGTATTCGTTTCAAATATATATCTGGTTTGATCATGGGTAAGGCGGCTTCCATATGATTTGAATTATAGGTTAGTTCTATCTGTATTTTATGATATATCCCCCCCGGAATTCCGGACTCTTTTTCCATTACTAAACGCGAAAGCAGATTTTTCGTTATTTTTTCTGTTCGTTTCTTTCTCTGAGGCTTAACCGCATCTTCGGGTATTTTCCAGGTCTTTCCATTCAAAACAGCACCGGGTATTCTTCCATTAGCGCAATAATTTCTCACACTTCTTTCGGATATATTCCATTTTCCGGCAGCTTCTTTAACACTGATATAATTCATACAAACCTCCCCACTTTCATTCATCGGAATAATTATACCATTATCGGCAATATATCTCAATAATATTTGAATAATTTTGATTTTTTTGCCAATCATTTGCCAAAATGCCTTTTTTGCATTATACTTATATCATATAACGCTTTAGGAGGTCCGCATGAAAAAAGGAGTTTATACCGCTGCCAAAAAAGATGGAACATTATATTACCGCAGCTCCATCACGTTTCAAAATAAACATATCAGTTTGGGAAGTTTTTCCAGTGAAGACGAAGCTGCTGCCGCCTATCTGGAAGCGGAAAAACTTGTCCGTACGCATGTCCTCACATTGGAGCGCTTTGGTGAAAACTGTACCCTCTCTTTTGCCAAATGGGTTTGTCTGCTCAATTTCCGGGACAATGGGATGTATATGAAAACTCCGATTTATCTGAAAGACAATTATTTTTACTATTATTTTTCGCCAAATGATTACTATATTTTTGATATTGACGATCTGTTTTATTATTCCACGCACTCAATCATGCGGCGGGGTGGACATCTTTTTGTGAGCGATTATGGGATGCAGGTCAATATCCTCAGCCGTTATGGCATTAAAAATTATGCGGTAGCCGGACGCGACTTTCATTTTGTCAATGGAAATACCCGCGATTTCCGCTATGAAAATATCGAGATCATCAACCGCTACCACGGTGTATTTTATAAATGTTTTAAGGGGAAAATGGTCTATGAAACACGGATCCATGTCAATGGAGAATACATTGTCGGACGTTATCCGACCGAGATTGAAGCTGCGGTGGCTTATAATAAAGCGGCTTCCACCCTGTTAAAAAAAGGCTATGAAAGAAATTATCCGGTCAATTATCTGGAAACGCTGTATGGAGATGAGTACAAAAATCTGTTTAAGACATTGAGTATCTCAAAAACAATCAGAGAACTCCCAGAATGTACAAAGCCACATAACTGACCAAAACAAATCCATTGATCACGACACCAAATGTCGGTGTGGTCTTGTAAATTTCTTCCTCTTTGAAGCAGCGAAATGCCAGCACAAAGCCGACGATGGAAATGATCATATTGAGAAATCCAAGATATCCATACGAAATTCCTGCCTGTCCTTTTACATGACTTGAACCGATAAAAAGAGCGCACATCATAATAAAAGAGGCTGCTGCGATCACGGATGATACAATTCCTCTTTTGGGATGTTTTTTATCTGTAAACTGTATTCTTCTTCGCTTTCCAATCCGAATTTTCATCTTTCTCTGCCTTTCTTTTTTCTCACTGCGCGCACTATTTTTCTGCAAAAATAAAACATGATACAGCCTAATGTCACTCCGATCGTATTTAAAAACAGATCGTCCACATCAAAGGTTCCCACCTTCGTCACAAGCTGAACGGTCTCCACTGCCAGACTAAACAAAAATCCGGTAAGTACCACCCGCACAAAGGACCATTTTTTCAGACTCGGAACAAAAAATCCAAACGGCATAAATACGACAACATTTCCGACTATATTGATCAGAAAATATTCCATTCCAACGACCTCCCGGTACTTAATATACCGGGAAATCTCATGGAATAATTTCAAATTGTATTGATATTCCGTATAATGAACCGTCCGTCCATATTCTTCACTGAAGAACAGAAAATATATCAATAAGATCATATAACCGGCAAATGCCAGTGACAATATATTGTCCAGTAATTTTCTCACGACGATACCTCCCTGCAAGACAGTTCTGCCCGTATCGTCAGATGACATTACTGTCTGATTTTTACATCAATTGCTTCTAATTTCTTCAAAATCTTATCCATAACCGTAGTAACATCTTTGTCTTCCAATGTACGGTCTGCGGCACGGAAGCGGATCGAGTATGCCAGTGATTTTTCATCGGCGGAAAGCTGCTCGCCTTCGTACACGTCAAACAGTTTCACACTTTCCAATGTCTTTCCGGCATTTTTGCGGATAATTTCCTCTACCTGTCCGGCGAGAACGTTCTTTTTCATAACAAGTGAAATGTCTCGTGTGACAGCTGGGAACTTCGCTACCCCTTTGTATTTAATGTCAAAATTTGACAATTCCGTCAATATTTCCACATCCAGCACAGCTACATAAACTTTCGTTCCAATATTGTAATTTTCTGCCACTTCCGGATGAATCTCACCAAGGAAACCGATGGTCTGTCCATCTACCATGATATCTGCTTTACGTCCCGGATGAAGGTAAGGTCTGTCATCCTCCGGTGTGTAAGTGATCAGTTTGCGGATTCCCAATTTATCAAGTACTGCCTCGACAACACCTTTGAGATCAAAGAAATCGCCTTTTCCATACATTCCCAATGTCAGCTGCATTCTCTCATCCGGCAGTTCTGTAAGTGGAAGTGCTTTTGGAAGATAGACATTGGCAAGTTCATACAGACGCACATCTTTGTTGCGGTGATTGTAGTTTGTTGCCAGTGATGTCAGCATTCCATTTAAGGATAGGGTACGCATGATACTGTAATCTTCTCCGAGCGGATTGGAAATTACAATCGCCTCTCTTGCCTTGCTTCCTTCCGGAACCAGCAATTTATCAAATACTTTCGGACTTTCGAAAGAATACGTCATTCCCTCGGAAAATCCTGCCTGTTCAATCACATTTCTTGCAATATTTTCAATTTCCATCTGTTCGGAAAGTCTGCCGGCCGTTGCCTCGCCGCTTGGCAGTGTCGCAGGGATCTTATCGTAACCGTAAAATCTTGCCACTTCTTCTGCCAGATCTGCCAGACAATGGATATCCTGTCTCCAGGTTGGCACATGTACCAGTTTTTTCTCACGGTCAACCGGAAGATCGATGGTTTCAAAATACGTTACCATCTGGTCTTCACTGATGTCGGTTCCCAAAAGGCGGTTGATCCGGTCAACATCATACGCTACCTCTTCCGGCTCTTTTACGTTCGGATAAACGTCAACAGCACCGCCTAT
>DJNB01000031.1:18295-19546 GCA_002435545.1 Lachnoclostridium sp. UBA6475 | reverse complement strand
CTTCCTGCACCAAGTTCTTCAATCAGCTGGCAGGCACGGTTGATTGCTTCAAACGTATTGTTTGGATCCAGTCCTTTTTCAAATTTTGCCTGTGCATCGGTACGCATACCGAGTTTTTTACCGGAAAGACGGATATTTGTTCCATCAAAGCACGCAGCCTCGAAAAGCATTGTCTTTACGTTGTCTGTAATCATGGAATTTTCTCCTCCCATGATACCAGCAATACCTACCGCTTTTTCGCCGTCACAGATCATCAGCATGCTGTCATCTAAGGTACGTTCCTGTCCATCAAGAGTCGTAAATACTTCTCCGTTTTTCGCATTTCGAACGATGATCTTATGATCTGCGATCGTATCTAAATCATATGCATGCATTGGCTGTGCATATTCCTCCATCACATAGTTTGTGATATCGACAATATTATTGATCGGGCGGATTCCGCATGCAGCCAGTCTTCTCTGCATCCACTCCGGCGACGGTGCCAGTTTGATATCTTTTACCACACGCGCTACATAGCGGGAGCAGAGTTCCTTATTTTCAATCTCTACGGAAATGTAATCATTTACATTTTCATTATTTCCTGTTTCTGTCACAACCGGCGGGCAAAATGGTTTGCCAAATGTGGCAGCTGCCTCTCTTGCGATACCAAGTACGCCAAAGCAGTCCACACGGTTTGAAGTTACTTCGTATTCAAAGTTCGCATCGCGAAGTCCCAAAAGTGCGATGGCATCGCTTCCAACCGGCGCGTCTTTATATTCTTCGTTGTCGCTCAAAATATAAATTCCATTGTCCGGCGCGTCCGGATAATAGTCTTTGGAAGAGCCAAGTTCTTCGATGGAACACATCATTCCATTGGATTCTACGCCACGAAGTTTTCCTTTTTTAATCTTGATTCCGCCCGGTGTCTTACTTCCGTCGTGACCGCCGGCCACACGTCCGCCGTCCAGTACAACAGGAACTTTCTGTCCCTCTTTGACATTGGAAGCACCGGTAACGATCTGCGTCGTCGTACCATTTTCATCGATTGCCACCTGACAGATCACCAGTTTATCCGCATCCGGATGTTTTTCGATCTTCTCGATACGGCCAACAATTATTTTATCCAAATCTGCATCAAATTTTTCATAACCTTCCACTTTTGTACCGGAAAGTGTCATTGCATCCATATATTCTTTTTCCGTACAATCCAGTTCCGGAACATATGCTTTTACCCATGATAAAGGTGTATTCATTGTTTTTCCCTCATTTCTT
>DJNB01000031.1:16806-18157 GCA_002435545.1 Lachnoclostridium sp. UBA6475 | reverse complement strand
TCGATCTCGTATTTCAATAATGCGATTCGCTCCAAGCCGACACCAAATGCAAAACCTACGTACTCATCCGGGTCAATGTTGCTCATTTCCAATACGTGTGGGTGTACCATTCCACAGCCTAAGATCTCGATCCAGCCCTCGCCCTTACAGAAACGACAGCCCTTTCCGCCGCATTTGAAACAAGTTACGTCCATCTCGGCGCTTGGCTCTGTAAATGGGAAATGGTGAGGACGGAATTTTACTTTGGTATCCTCGCCAAAGAGCTGTTTGGCAAATTCTGCCAATGTTCCCTTTAAGTCTGCAAATGTTACATTTTTGTCGATCACCAGTCCCTCGATCTGATGGAAGGATGGAGAATGTGTCGCATCGACTTCGTCCGAACGGAATACTCGTCCCGGTGCGATCATACGGATCGGCAGTTTGCCTTTTTCCATCTCATGAACCTGTACGGAAGATGTCTGCGTACGAAGCAGGATCTTGTCATTGATATAAAATGTATCCTGTTCGTCTTTTGCCGGGTGATTCGCCGGAATATTCAATGCCTCAAAGTTATAATAATCATATTCTACTTCCGGACCGGATACGACTTCGTAGCCAAGTCCCACAAAGATTTTTTCTACTTCTTCCAAAGCGATCGTATTTGGATGACGGTGTCCCAATTCCGGTTTATTTCCCGGCAATGTCACATCGATCACTTCGGCTTTCATTTTTTCTTCACGAAGTGCTTTGGCAAATGCTGTCTTTTTCTCCTCTAAACGTTCCTCAATCTGCTTTCTTGCCTCATTTACCAGCTGACCTACTTTTGGTCTGTCTTCCGGGGCAACTTCTTTCATGGATTTGAGAACACTTGTCAGCTCTCCTTTCTTTCCAAGAAATGCCACTCGAATATCATTCAATTTGTCCAATTCTTTGGAATCCTCAATCTGAGAGAGCGCATTTTTCATAATGCTGTCCAATTTTTCTTTCATGGTTTCTCTTTCCTTTCTGACTAAATATAAAATAGAGCCCATCCCTTGTCGGTATGTTCTCCATACTTCCAAGGGACGGACTCTTGATCTTCCGCGGTACCACCCTGGTTCCCATCCTGCCGGACAGGCTCTCATTGATCTGCTTAACGCGCAGCAACGTCATTTCCTACTAGATACCTCATTCAGAAATAAAACTCCGGTGTGAAATTCAATTGCATCCGGAACCTGACAAAACTTTCAGCCGCTGATCTTGTCTCTCTGAAGGAAAAAATGCAATCTCCGGGGAAATCCCCTGCACCATCATCGTCGATATGTTCATTTGGTTTCATGATAGCACAAGGACGGGGCAGGTGTCAAGGGGCAAAATCTACCTTCTACCATTG
>DJNB01000031.1:13046-16773 GCA_002435545.1 Lachnoclostridium sp. UBA6475 | reverse complement strand
ACCATTTCTTATGCACATCCGGACAGTACTGCTGCCGCTTTGCCGCGCGCAGTGCCACGTAGCAGCCGCACCGTCCGCACATGCCTCCCCGCATGAAACTGCAGGTGTCGCAGAGCATAAGGCGGCGTTCGTATTCCTCGTCGCTTACCCTTTCTTCTTCGGGAATGCGCTCGATATATTCTTCCAGTTTCAACAATTCCTTGTCGAACATTTCCTTTGTCCACTGACACCTTCTGCAAAATTTCATGCCGGCCTCCTTATGTAAATTTATGCTAATGTCACTTTTACAATGCTCATTGCCGGCATCTCGACAGACAATGTTCCGTCGTTCAGCGATGCCCCGTCAAATGCTGCAAGCTGTACAGTATCCGGATTTTCAAAGTCATTGTGATCGTCCATTTTTCCTGTGAGGATCGTAGCTTCGCAGTTGTTATAGTTTCCAAGGATCTGTGCGCTCACAGTCAGACTTTCTGTCAAATGCGGATTGGCAAGTGTGATTGTCATTTTTCCTTCTTCATTTACCGATGCACTCGAAGATACCAATGGAATGTCAAATCCCTCGCAGGTCACTTCCGGGCAGTCGAGGTAACAGTCAACCAGCTGTGCTTCCTGGTGATCTTTGTACATCTCATAGACATAATAAGTCGGCGTTTTTATCATCTTATCGCCCTCGGTCAGGATCACGGACTGGAGAACATTGACAACCTGTGCAATATTTGCCATCGAAATGCGGTCACAATGGCGGTTGAAAATGTTCAGATTCAGCGCAGCCACCATCGCGTCACGCATGGTATTCTGCTGATACAAAAATCCCGGATTGGTTCCTTCTTCGACATCAAACCACGTTCCCCATTCGTCTACGATCAATTTTACTTTGTGTTCCGGATCGTATTTGCTCATAATATCCAGGTGGCGTTCGATCATCGGCTCGATACGAAGAGTTGCTTCGATCGTCTCATAATATCTCTTTTCATCAAAGCCAAGCGCGTGGCCTTTTTCCTCCCAGCTTCCCGGAACCGTATAATAATGCATACTGATCGCATCGGCAAACTGGTCTGTAATCAGGCTCATCACCTTATCGGTCCAGTCAAAGTCATCTGCATTTGGTCCGCAGCAGATCTTATACAATTTGTTGTCTCCGTAATTGCGGCAGTATGTCTGATAACGACGGTACATATTTCCATAAAATTCCGGTGTCATGTTTCCGCCGCAGCCCCAGTTTTCGTTTCCTACGCCAAAATATTTTACTTTCCATGGTTCCTTTCTTCCATTTTCCTCACGCAGTTTTGCCATCGGAGATTCGCCGTCAAAGGTCATATACTCAATCCATTCTGACATTTCGCGAACGGTTCCGCTTCCCACATTTCCGTTGATATATGGTTCACAGCCAAGCTGGTCACAAAGTTCAAAAAATTCGTGTGTACCAAAGCTGTTATCCTCGACAACACCGCCCCAGTGCGTATTGATCATACATTTTCTCGCCTCTTTTGGTCCGATTCCGTCCATCCAATGGTACTCATCGGCAAAACAGCCGCCCGGCCAGCGAAGTACCGGAACTTTAATGTTTTTCAGTGCTTCTACAACATCATTTCTCATTCCGTTGGTATTTGGGATCTCAGAATCTTCACCCACAAAAATTCCTTCATAAATACATCTTCCCAAATGCTCTGAAAAATGTCCGTAAATCTCTTTGTTAATTTTTCCTAATGTGCGGTTGCTGTTGATTACTCCATTTGTCTTAGCCATTTTACTCTCTCCATTTCTTTTTTGTTCTGCCTCCGGCAAACTCTTTCTTACTCTTTTGTCATCATACAAAAAATCCACTCCGACGGGAATGGATTTTTTTGTGCTATACATGTATTATTTTGTCACAATGGTATATTTCATCGTGACCTCCTAGCGGTACATTTCATGCTCAACCGGCTCACACCACTCGTTGGAAGTCTCCTCGCCCGGCACTTCAATTGCCAAATGAGAGAACCAGCTGTCCGGCGCTGCTCCATGCCAGTGTTTCACTTCTGCCGGAATGTTGATGCAGTCGCCCGGTTTCATTTCTACCGGCTCTTTTCCCTCTTCCTGATAATAACCGTGTCCTGCCACGCAGACAAGAATCTGTCCGCCACCGCTTTTTGCGTGATGGATGTGCCAGTTATTGCGGCATCCCGGTTCAAATGTTACATTAAATACGCCAACCTGCTCTGTCGATACCGGGGCAAGATAACTTTGACCGATAAAATACCTGGCAAAGGCATCGTTTGGCTCTCCGATCGGAAATACCATCGATTTGGCATGCGCACGCATTGCCTCGTCTTCGTATGGAAGATCTCCTTCGCCTGTCTCCCACACTTCCTTTGCCAGATTAAATACCGCCCATGCTTTTGGCCAGCCGGCATAAAATCCAACGTGTGTAATAACAGCTGCGATCTCTTTTTGTGTCACTCCATGATCTTTGGCATTTTGCAGATGGAACTTCAGAGAAGAATCTGTGATTCCCTGTGCCATAAGAGCAACCACCGTAATGATGCTTCTTGTCTTTACGTCAATGTCATTATTATTCCAATTTTCTCCAAATAATACATCGTCATTAAAATGTGCAAATTGTGGTGCAAATTCACCAAGTGCATTTCTTCCTGCGGTCTGTACGATCTTTGCCATACTCTTGTCCTCCTTTATCTTATAATGAAGCTGCCCAGTCTGCGATCTCAGACATACGATTTAACAATTTTCCCTCCACAATCTCTGCGCCCGGCGCGCTGTCTTTTAATTCTTTTACCGTATTTCCAAATCCGCTTCCACCGGATGTTGCAAACAAAATGATCTTCTTTCCGGAAAAATCATAGCTTTCCAAAAAAGTATTAATGATCGTCGGTGCCACATACCACCAAATCGGGAAACCAATCAGGATCTCGTCGTATGCTGCAATATCTGCGTCTGTATCTGCCAATTCCGGACGAATTTTTTTATCTGCCATCTCTACACTGCTTCGGGATTTTTTATCCATCCAGTTCAAATCTGCTTTTGTATAAGCCGTCTTCGGTTTGATCTCATAAAGATCTGCTCCTGCTGCTTTTGCTACCATTTCTGCTGCTTTTTTTGTCGTACCACTGGCACTAAAATAAGCGACTAACTTTTTACTCATACTACATTCCTCCTAACAAAAATAGTGTGTAAAAGGGCATCTCTGTCCTCTTACACACTCATTATAAGCCAGATTTTTGTATATGTCTAATACTTGTATTTTATCACCTGTCATGCCTGAAAGGCATTGATCTCTTCGATGAATTTTGTCACGGCAAGAGAATACGGAATATTTCTGCGCCATGCGATCAGCGTCTTGGAACTCATTTCCGGCGACAATTTCCGGTAGGTTAGACGGCTCTTATCCCAAAACCGCATCGCTCCTTCGATCGTGATAAGATAAGCCAGCCCGTTTTGCGCCATCACAGCAGAATTGGTCGCAAGATTTCCGACAAATGCCGCATTCAATTTTTCATAATCCTTCCCAAACCAGTTTGCCAGCTCACTCTGCACATTGAGCCGTTCCGGCAGGATTACGGGAAGCGGCAGAATGTCTTTTTTCGTAACTACCCTCTTTTGCGCCAGCGGATCTTCCGGCCGCATGACGACAACCCACGGCTCCTCTTCCGGCAGGCGGATATAATCAAATTCATCCGTATTGACCGGTTCCATAAACATTCCGATGTCTACCAGCCCCTGTTTCATCCGG
>DJNB01000031.1:1149-13008 GCA_002435545.1 Lachnoclostridium sp. UBA6475 | reverse complement strand
GGTCATGAACCACATCTGCCGTCGCGGTATGAAGGCGGATCTGCACTTTCGGATACTTTTCCCGGTATTTTTCACAGATTTTTGCCAGCGTCTCCGTCGCCCCGTATTCCCCGCAGCCGATCGTGACACTTCCCTCCACAAGATGCTCTTTATCGAGGATTTCTTCCAATGTCTTTTCTTCCAGTTCCAAAATCTCCATCGCCCGCCGCTTTAGCAGGATTCCCTTTTCCGTAAGAGTGATCTTTTTATTTCCACGGATAAAAAGGGACGTACCGAGTTCTTCTTCCAGCGCCGCCAGCTGTCTCGACAAAGTTGGCTGCGTGATATGAAGAAGTTCCGCTGCCTTCGTAATATTTTGTTCCCGTGCCGTCACAAGAAAATAGCGAAGCACCCTGATTTCCATATTTTACCATTCCTTTGCATTAATTAAGATTTTTCTATTCATCACGATCCCACTCGTCTACCGAAGACCCATCCCAGCATAACAGAAAATATAACATCTCCGGATCGCTTTTTCTTACTTTTTTCAGTTGTTTCGTGGCAGGGTCATAGCAAAGATATATGAGATACTCGTCATCTTGCCAGGAACGGATGCAGATTTTATTATTTACCACGTCGACAGAATCAATCACCATTTCCAGATCATTCTGCTGTTCAAATTTCTTCAATGTCTCTGTGAAATCTTTCTCATAGTGGAGCTTTTTTTCTTCCCCCGTCAGGGAATAAGAATATACTTCATCCTTTCGCCCTGTAACCACGAACAACCGGTCTTTCCGGATACACATTTCAGAAACATAATCCTTTTTGTTCCATTTGACCAAGCGTTTCTTTTTATCCTGTTTCAGATCATAGACCCAAATCCCCGTGCGCAGCGCATAAATCACCTGTTTTCTCTTTTCATCGCCAATGGCAGCCGCCGATGTATAGCACGCCGGATCCATAATATGTATCTGATCCGAACCGATCTTATAATAGGAAAACGCATACTTTTCTTTTCCTTTTTCCTTATAAGGCTTGCTGCTAAAAATAAAATATTTCCCCACAAGACCACTTAAATACATATTGGTTTCCGGAATGCCTTTTATCTTTACAAACTTTTTCTTTTTCCGGTCATATACATGGATCTGATACACACCATCCTGGTAGACAATATAATCGCTGTCTGCATACATATCCCCTTGACGGGCCTCTTCAAGTTCTTCATTACATTTATATAGTTTCTTTGCCTTTTCGATCTGCGGAAAAGAACTGCCATCTGCCATCACCAGCGGAACCGTATATAAATAATTCCCCAGATCATAATCTTCGACATAAAATATCAATTCCTGATTGTTTGCATACATCAGTTTCCATGTTTGATTCGTGCAATGAAAATTATTGGTAAAAATATGACGCACAAACGTTCCGTCTAACGTATACTCATCCAACACATAATTCATATCGTTTTCCAGTCTTTGAACAAATACATTATAATCATTTGCATTTGCATATTTTTTATCGGCATTTGTCAGTGGTTTTTCCTGCAGATATTCCTGCGTCTTCTGCAATTTCCCTTCTCCCTCCTGCACCAGTTTTCCGTTTTTTGTATCACAGGTTAAAAGAACGCATTTTCCTTTTACATTGATTGCCAATTTCAATGTTCCATCTTCATATCCTATTTCCCGGATCAGATCCATTCCCTCCTCCGGTTTTTCGGAAAGTGCATTCCGAATCTGCTCTTCCGTCACAAGAACGGACTTTTCTCCACTTTTACAATCAAATTGATAGACATCATAACATAAGCCGCTTTTTTCCCCTTTTACAGCCGTATAAAACAATTTATCATCCCCACCCTGGTATATACTTCTCTCATCTTTTGTAATTTCCTGCATTTCCTTGGTTACAAAGTTATAATAATATACCGCCGTTTCATCCCCGGGACAACCATAAAGCACAACAAAATCTTTGTTATTTTCATATAGGATACTACCAACTTCCAATGGCTTATTTTTGTATTTGATCCTTGTAAATTTATTCTTTTTGCGATCATACTCTGCCATCTCGCCTTCCCAATTAAATAATATATACTCCTTGGTATCCGTAATATACTTACAATCCATCTGGAAATCCGCAAATTCTACAAACAGCTGTTGAATTTTCTCTATGGCAATTTCCTCTCTGTCCCCCTTCCGGATAACCGGCACAGAATATACCTTTACCAGATCACTGGAGTCCGACGTACTGGAAATCAATACTTCATTTTCAGATACGTGCATAAAATAAATCCCCTGTGTATCTCTTAATCCCAATCTCCCCGCTGGAATTTTCTGAATCACATTCCCCTCATAGTCACTCTGTACAAGACATTCCTGCCATATATCATCTTCGTCTTCTCCATCACCGCCGTCCGGCAATTCCACTTCCTCTGTCCGGTAGGTACAATGACTGGTCGCCCACGTATACTCACATTCTATTTCCGCTTTCGCAGCATCTGTTGTTTCCTGCTTCTCCTCTTTTTGTTCTGTCTTATTTACGTTTCCCTGACAGCCTGTTAAAAGAAGACAGAGTGTCATGAAAACTGCGATGGATTTCTTTTTCATTTTGCGTTCCTCTTTTCCATTTTTTTACATTTTAATCATTTAATATTTTTTATATAACGATAAAACATCTCCGGATCATTTTTTTCTTCTTTTTTCAACTGCTTGGTGACAAGATCATAACAAAAGTACGTATCTTCCTCTATTTCCTCTCCCTCAGCACTCCATAAGCCCGCATAAATTCCCATTTTGTCTTCTACCAATCTAACTGTTTCAATATCTATTTCCAGCTGACTCTCCTGTTCATATTTTTTTACTGCTTTTGTAAACTCCTCTTCATAATGAAGTTTGCCTTTCTCATTGAGCGAACAGGAATACAGGCTCTGATTGCCACTTGTGAGCATAAACAGCTGATCCTTCCAAATAAACATTTCAGAAATGCTGTCGTGTTTGTTCCATTTCGCCAGACGATCCTTTTTATTCTGTTTCAGATCATAGGTCCAAATCCCTGTATCCGTAGTATAAATCACCTGATTTCTCTTTTCATCTCCAATCTTAACCGCAATATCCCCTACCCAATTTGCAATGCAGATCCGGACATCTCCACTCCGATCATACAAGAATTCTCCTTCTTTTCCGTCAATCGTGCTGTCAAATACAAAGCAGTTCCCCACACGACTGAGTAAATACACATTTCGTTCCGGAATTCCTTTTTTCTTTACAAACTCTTTCTTTTTGCGATCGTATACACCGTAACAATCCGAAACCGTATTGTACACAAGATAATTTTCATCCGCATACAGATTGCTGTCATACACTGAAATATTCGCATCACATATTTTCTCTGTCTTTTCCGGCTGCGGAAAAGAATTGCCATCTTTCAACACCAGCGGAACGGTATATGCCTGTTCCCCATCACCAAAAATTAATTCCCGATTATTCGCATAATACAACATCCACGGTTTCGTACAATAGAAATTATTGGTAAAAATATGACGCACGAACTTTCCATCCAACGTATACTCATCTAAAGAATAATTCGTATCATTTTCTGTTGTTTGAATAAATACATTATGGTCGTTTGCATTGGTATATTTTTTATCGGCATTTGTCAGCGGTTTTTCCAGCACATATTCCTGCGTTTTCTGTAATTTTCCTTCTCCCTCCTGCACCGGTTCTCCGGTCTGCGTATCACAGCTTAAAAGAACGCCTTTCCCTTTTACATTTATTTCCAATTTCAATTTTCCATTTTCAAATGCCATTTCCCGGATCAGATCCATTCCCTTCTCCGGTTTTTCGGTAAGAACATTTTGAATCTGCTCTTCCGTCAAAAAGACAGACTTTTCTCCCGTTTTACAATCATATTGATAAATGTCATAACATAAACTGCCATTTTCCTCTTTGACAGCCGTATAAAACAGTTTATCTTCCCCGCCCTGATACAGCATACTTCTCTCATCTTTTATAATTTCCCGCACTTTCTTTGTCTCACAGCTGTAATGATACGCCGCACTTTTTCTCCCCTTCACAGCAAAAAACACAAAAGAATCCTTATTATTTTCATATAAAATATGACTGTATTTCAAAGGTTTATTCTCATATTTTATGTGTGTTAATTTGTTATTTTTGCGATCATATTCTGCCAGCTTATTATCAAAGTTAAGCAAAATACAATCCTTCGTATCTGCGACATACTCCGGCGTAAACTCTGAATCCGCTTCGAATAGTAATTGCTTTTTCTCCACAGCAATTTCCTCGCCGCCATCCTTCCAAATAATTGGCACCGAATATATATGCGCCTTCGATTCATCACCTGCGTAAGTATTCCAGCAAACCAACACTTCCTTTTCGGATACATGTAAAAAAGTAATATCTACCCCATCTGTCAGCCCCATCTGCTCTGCTGGAATTCTCTGAATCTCTTTCCCCTGATAATCACTCTGTACAAGACACTCCTGCGAAAAAAACTCGTACTCATCGTCGCTGTTTTCCGGCATATAAACCAACGGACTCGTCTCAATACGGTAGGTACAATGACGGGTCGCCCACGTATACTCACATTCTATTTCCGCCTTTGTTTTTTCTGCCTTTTCCTGTCTAGCCTCTTTTTGTTCTGTCTTATTTACGTTTCCCTGACAGCCTGTTAAAAGCAGACAGAGTGTCATGAAAACTGCGATCCATTTTTTTCTCATTTTGTGCTCCTCTTTTCTCCTCATTTGTTTGAACTGCCAGATAAAAATGCTCTTACCGAAAGGACAGAACAAAACATAACACACAACAATATCCTTGAAATATTTAACTGCCATACATCATATACAACCCAGAAACATATCCCGGATTCTTTCCAATAGAGGAATTCTTTTCCCAAAAATAAAATGTAATCCAGTATACACATACCCAATGCAGCTTTCAGGGAAATTTTGTTTTTTAGAATCAACAGCCCTGTCACGAGAAACGGTACGGGCTGTAACACTGCATACCACAAAAATTTCACATCATATAACACCAAAAACTCAAGCAGAATTTGTGCCATCTGAAAAAAAGCGATCACAGGGATCACCCAATTTGTAATTTTAGAATAATGATCCGCCCCTATGATAAGTAAAAGACTGATAAGCATCACAATCATACTATTGCAGCATGCCACCTGTCCATAATGAAATTCAGGATATTGAAAAAACTCACTGATATTATTCCTATAATTTATAAGCCACGCAAATTGAATCAGCAAATTGATCCATGCTGCAGCAAACAATACCACACATGACACATTCGCTTTTGTATCATACCGAAACCATAACACTTTGACTCTTTCCTCCTCTTCTAAGTCAGGTCACTTCACTTCTAAAATCAAGTATATCATCCTGCTTTTTACTTGTCAATTTGTGTAAATTTTTGAGGGGTAAATTTACTGTCGGAAAGTAATAGGCAGACTACACCTGTGACCTGTTTCAGATTTGATAACTGTCTTTACTATATCCGATTTTTTCGCATCTGCGTTGCCGAATATATCACCTCTTCTGCACCGGTTCTGCTCCATCCCAGTGGTCTTGAACTCATCCTGTCTCAATAGTTCTTTTTAAACATCTTGATTAACTAATTCAAAGCATTATAATGATTGACTATGTTAACATTCAATTTATTCTTTTTGCCAAAAAATATTAGATGGTCTTTATCTCTAATCCAAAATATATTTCCAAATTCATTCCATCTATCCGTATCATCAAAGACTGTTACTGCTTTAATTTTCTCGCTTTTAAAACCAAATCCACTATGAATATTAGCATGACTATACTCCCAAAAATCCTCTTCATTTTGTTTTTCCAATTTATAAATTGGATTTTTTAATTTCCATCTACCCAATGGCAGATCAGTCTCAATATAATTTTCACGTATAGTGACAATCCCTCCTACATAATCTTTCATTGAAAATTCTCCATAAATATACCCGTATCCAACCATATCTAATATTTTCCATTTCCCATATATTTTCTCTATATCCCTTCTCTTTGATTTGTTGCTGTCTTTTGATTTTTTCGGAGTCTGAGTTGACAATGAAGAATTTTCTATTATATCCGGCGTTCTGGCAGAATAATTCTCCTTCTTACTAATATCTGGTTTATTTGTAGAAATATTATCCTGTCCACATGAAATAAGAGTTATACAACATAATAACATCGTTAAACTGTATTTAAATAATTTTAAAATCATACACCAATCCTCCCTTAAATATACTTACTACTATTCTCGTGTATTTGCAAAATCTTTTCTCCTTTTGCAATATATTTTATCTATAATTCATCCAAATAACCAGCTTCTCATTTGCAACATTTGTTTTATGCAGATTGAACCACCTTGCGTGCGTCCGTGTCATCCCTCAATAGATTGAAAAGACAATGAGTAAAACTGAGGTTTATCCATTGCATTATATTCTTAAAGGAGTCACAATTTTACGAAGAATACAATTTCCTATCCGATGATTCCTGATAATTATATTGCTCCGCACTTAATTTTGAAAATAGCTCACTGTAATTTATGCCGCCCAAATTGTAATCTTTCATAAACTCAGGTACAGCATTTACCTGCGCAGCAACTGAAAAATCTATTCCTTCCTGCTCAATAAAAATAATTGGAAATACACATATTTTTCCCTCATCATTTTTTACCATAATATCTGTCCCTACATCTGCTTCGGAAAAATCTTTAATAACTATTTGATATTTTCCTTTCTTTCGAATTGTGCTTGAATACTTTTCCATATATTCCTTGATTTCTGCCAAAATCTTTTTCTTATTCTCCGATATTTCTGCCTTTGGAAAATAAGAATTAGGATAGTCAACTTTAATCTTTCCAATAGATTCTACTTTCCCTTGTGAAACTAATTTTTCTATATCATTTGTTTCCTCTCTTCCAAGTTTTGTTTTCCACGTCTTTTTCTCAATATTATATTTTAAAGAACTATAGTACTGGACTACTTTATCTTTCAACAGTTCTCCTTCAATTACCTCGCTTTCCTTAAAATAATATGTGCATATTTTCTTTCCTACCTTTCTACATAATTCTACTTCTTCATCATTACATATTTTCTTCCCTGCGACCTCATTATAGCGCTTTACAGATACAAAAACAGACTCCCATAGTTCAATATTTTTTGCATATATATATGCCTTCACTGCTTCCTCCTTATTTGGCGTAGTAGATTGGACCTTTTCGTCAAGCACTTTCTGATTACTACAGGCTAATAAAATGCCACAGCACAAAATTAAAAAAGAGTATATTGCCGTTTTTTTCATAGATGTTTCTCCTCTCTGTTATGAAGTGACTTTTGTCAATTTGCTTCTCCTAATATTTAATCCCCATACATCCACCATATCCAATTTGTTGACCACTCCAATACAGACTGTTATTCTTTTTCAACATAATCGTTGAACCATTTGCTGCGTAAACGTGTTTTACATTTTTCATAAGAAATACCGGCTTACTGTTCCACCCCTTCTTGTATCGATTTGTAAATGCATAGCCCTCTTCCATATTATAATTATAACCAAGCCCATATGCCTTATTGTTTTTGGTTAGATATACTATAATTGATAAAAAGTCATCTATTCTCGTTTCTGAAACTGCTACTTCCTTAATGTTATTTGCTAGTTTTCGAGGTGTTGCAGAATACTTTTTCTTTAATGATTTGAATGTTCTTCCCCACCCCCATAATGTATTGTCTTTTTTAACAACCAAAACATGGTCCGTACAAGCCGCAATCTGCTTCACTCCACCATCCATTATTTTAACAAACTGAGAATACTTTTTCTTTTTGGAAGCGGAAATGAGTTTTCTGTTATTTCTTCCAATCCCCCAAACACTTCCATCTTTCATTAATACAAAAATATTACAGCCTGTTACATAATTCTCACCACATATTACCTGTTTAATCTGATTCCCTTTTCCATCAAAAAACGTCTGCACCGTATTATACTTATAACATTTTTCGTCCCCTTTTCCCACAAGTTCGCCCATAATTCTCCCTGTAATAAACAGCTTGTTATTCTTCACATATGCAAACATATTATTATTTCCCCATGCTTTTTTTACATTTGTTTCAACTATTATGTCATTATATGGGTGTTTAAGATGATATGCCTTGTTACACTGTTTTTTTGAAACATGGTTGACAAAAAAACCACATGTAGTAATTCCTGAAAAAAGGACATTATTCTTTTTATCTATTGCTAAGTTACCATCAATCTGTGGAAAAACATTTTTATATTTCTTGGATATTGTATATATTCCATATTTACCATGTTTTTTCTCCGTTAACTGAACCTCACTGATTTTACTCTTCTGCTGAATATAAAGTTCCCAAAAATCCGGTTCTGACCCTATATAAACTTTTTTTACGTTTTTTGCTATTAAATCATATCTTGTGCACCAAACACTCTTTTCTTCGCCATTATCAAAAAACTGCACCGCAGGAATCGTCTTTTTGGCTTTTGCAAAAATCATACTTGGCATGCACTGGCTTAATATGCTTACTAAAATAACAAAATATATAAATCCGTTTTTTCTCATTTCTTCTCCTTCCATACACAAATCAAATATTTTATGTATTACTCATCAAAAAATTTCGTTACTATTTCATCAACATTCTTTGCTCTTTTAACGGTTCCTTTCCTTTTACTATTCAATCTTTTAATTCCATCCATTCCACTTTATCATTTATATTTTTCCAATTTATTTTATCTGAACCAATAGACAAAAACGGGCTTGTTAGTTTCTCCCATTTTCGCTTTGATAATTTAATATAGTCCTCACCATTGGAAAACAAACAAATATTTCTTTGATTCTTAGCAAAGGCACAAGAAAAAACTTCTTTTCCTTTATTATCTAGAACAATATATTCATAATATGTTTCACTTGATTCTGTTTTTCCAAGTATAGCTTTATTATTAAGGGGTCTTCTATACCGATCCCCTTCATACCATGTAATTAATTTCTTGCCCTCAACCGTATGAACGGAATACGAAATATCCGTCAATACATGGAGTTCTGGTATTCCATCGTTTGTCATATCAAACAAAGCATATCGAACTCCATTCCCCGTTTTATCAAGTTTATTAAAATTATTACAGTAATCTTTCAGAAAATAACTTTCCCCTTTCTTATTATTTGATCCAACCTCATTTTTTAAAAAAAGATTATACAGCCTTAGAATGTCACTTAATTCATTCATCTCTGTAATTGTATTATTTCTATCATCAGATATACTTTTCTGTAATTTCTTTTCTGCCAATGGCAACATAAGCATCAATGAAAAAATCACTCCCATAGCAAAAGAAATTAGTATCAACACTGTATACTTTTTTTCATATCGTACATTACTCCTTTACTTTTTTACAGTTTTTTTCAATCAATCACAATTTGAACCATCATACTACTAAATGCTATTCTATTGTAAATTTTTTACTTTGAATCCATTTGATTTTATATTTCCCTTTTGACAGTTTTTCCCAAAAAGTTTTTTGCACACTAGCTTCTCCACCTTACTGTCATTTTTTTTTATAAAATATAAACTTTTCGGTGTTTTTGCAATTTTCTTTATTTTTTTATACTTCCCATCCTTATACTTATACAGCGTAAAACTTTCCGAATATCGTGCTATATTTTCACTTTTATTAAAAATTTTTATTTTAATTGTCTTTGGTGTTGCAGAAATAATTTTCATGTATACATTTCTACTTTTAGATCTATTTACTTTAATATTTGGCGTTGATTCGCGTGCAGTAGCATAACTAAACATACACATTTGAAAATTTAGTATACAAACTGTTATTAGCAAGCACTTTTTGACTCCTTTTTTCATTTTAATCCTCCATTCCGAAGCGCAGCGGAGGAGGCACGAGCAAAAAGCAGCGTAGCTGTTTT
Source organism: Lachnoclostridium sp. UBA6475 (assembly GCA_002435545.1). Taxonomy (GTDB): domain Bacteria; phylum Bacillota; class Clostridia; order Lachnospirales; family Lachnospiraceae; genus Eubacterium_F. Next base: position 3,073 of record DJNB01000031.1, on the reverse strand, counting down.
TGCTCTGTGCATCAATACTATTTGTGGCGCTTCAACACAAATAGTGGTGTGAAAAATAAGTGCATCGGCATTATTTTTCACACTATCACTCCTTCAAACTTCAATACAACAAATAAAAATTTAATACCTAAAACACACTTACTAAACACCTATTTCCTCACACAACCTTCCAATAAAGATTGCCACTTATTCCCTTTCTTACGCAATCATTAACTTTCAAATTATATTCTTCGTATTGTGTGATTTAATAAATAGTTATTTCTATATACTCCCTCCACAATTATAATGATTACGTCTTTTAGATATACGTCAGATAGTTCATACATTTAAATTTCTTATTGCAATATAAATGTATCTGAACGATTCAACTTCCCATCCTTTGTATCCCATAAAGTAACAATGTCATATGACAAATCAATATTAATAATTGTATCATTTTCAAATACTTTACTTACTTTATGCGTGGGAATATTTTCAACAAACAGTTCTTTTCCTTTCCGATATATCATCCAGGTTTCATCCCAATACGCCAGTTCCTTTCCCTCATAGGTATTGTCCAAATGAAGAGAATCCGTGTCCGGATCATATTGGAAAATCAAACTACGCTCTATGTCTTTTGTAAAATGCTGCAAAAGACCTCCCGACCGACTATAAACACGACAAATAACAACTAACTTGTCCTCCAATTGCCAGGAGGATACTTCAAAATTTTTCTTTGCCCCCATGAGTTTCCGCATTTGCTTTATGTACTTTTTAGATTGTACTTTCACATCCCAATCCAACCCCGAAGATTCTCTCCCGTCCACATAATTTAACCACTCCAAAACGTAATAAGTATCACAATATACCGTATCCGTATAATAATTTTGGGAGTGTTCGTAATCCTTTTTTTGACGAAACCATTCTTTCCCATCCACCGACAAACTCTCGCCAGTCATTGGCGTCCATTCCTCTATATTATTGTGTGCACTGTTCAGAAATTCTTCCTCATCCTGATAATGTGTTACCTCCATACGTGTTGCCTCCCACGCAAGCACTTTTTCGGATTCATCGCGACATTTGTAATAACCAAAAATGGTACTTCCGCTGGCATAAATCCAGTCGCAACAGCATTCCTTTGCTGCAATAATTTTTCCATTTACATCCATAACCAGTACATTTGTCTTGCCTCCCCATACATCCGAAATCTCCCTGCCAGACAGATAAAAATATTGATTGGAACTGGATATTTTATCGATAGCAAAGTTTTGTGATACATCGTCTAATTTTCTTGAGACATCACTGTTTTCCAATTTTATATAAGTACCATAATCTTCACTGCAATCATAAAGTACCGTATTCCCAATGCGGGCTGAACGTCCATTCTGAAGCACGCATATACTTTTTTCATCAGACGTAAATCCATCTGAAGTTCTAAGAGTACACCCTGACAATATCATCATAATAACAGATATCAAAAACAGATATAAATATTTATTTTTCATAAAACCTCTCATTCTGAGAACGTCTGCATTCGAGAAACCACACGAGAAAGCTGCGAATACGGCACTCTTGCCGCATTGCAGTTCTCCCGTGTCGGATTAAGGCTTATTTGTGACGTTCTCGGCACAAATAGCCGTGTGAAAAATAATCAAATCAGCATTATTTTTCAATCTAATTCCTCTTTCACTAATAGTTCCATTTTAAAGTCGCCTTGTTTCCTTCAACGTTCCACCTCTTTGATTTTTCAAGTCGTCTTTCCAATGCTTTTCGAGCATAAGCTTTTAATACAGATAGATCTGCTACACATCGGAATCCAATCCGCTCACTCAAGTCGCATCGCAAAAGCATTTCTTTCATATAGGAAATAAAATTTTTATCATCGTCACAAATAACAATCTTATACATAACGTCCTCCCCTATTTTTTTGTTCAGTATAGCATAC
>DJNB01000031.1:860-1124 GCA_002435545.1 Lachnoclostridium sp. UBA6475 | reverse complement strand
ACGTGTCTATCTTTGTCAATTTGTGTCAATTTTTTTGCTTTCCCTTGACAAGGCTGCTTCTTTATTGTAAAATATTGGATGAAACTTATTTGAAATCATACAGAAAGGTAAAAAGCAATCAATGAAAAAATACAAACTTGCTATAATTATTATTCTTGCACTCTTTATACTAGGGTTTGCTTTTAAACTCATTTATATCAAAGACGGAACCATTACTGAGGGAACTTATCCGGTTGTGGACTTTGAACAATATCCCAATGCTTC
>DJNB01000031.1:364-832 GCA_002435545.1 Lachnoclostridium sp. UBA6475 | reverse complement strand
ATCACGGTAACAAAAGATACCATTCAGTTTCATAACATTGATTTGAATAAAATATATCAGGCGAAACAAATGGAACAATACAAGAAAACGCATGAAGTCAATCCTGAATTGAATTATTCAGAAAAGGAAATAGACGCTTATTCCAACCTGAACGAGAACCTTGTAAATAATGCTTTTCCTATCCCCTATGAGCAAACAGAGGATTTTAAATCCGGGACTTTTACATACATATACTATCTGTATCCCGGAGATAGCATATTTGGATTGGTTATCCTATATGATTCTTTACATAAAACGATTAAAATAAATAATGAAATTCAGGAAATTAATTTTGCAAAATAGCGACGTATTTAACAGACCTCGAAAGGAAACAATAACATCATGAGAGTTTTACTTGCATTGATATTCTTTTTTGTATTTTATAAAGGTTTACAAAAAGACAACCCTGTCCAAACATGGGGTGGTCTC
>DJNB01000031.1:0-323 GCA_002435545.1 Lachnoclostridium sp. UBA6475 | reverse complement strand
TTTTGATGGTGCTGTGCCTGGTATGGCAAATATGTATTTCTTGGGAATTTCTTGCGTATTTTCTTGTTCCGATAGCATAAATTATATTTTTTTCAAAAGTTTGTGCTATCAATGGCATAAACTTGATTTTTTTTTATTTTTATGCTATGATTTTGTTAGTGAGGTGATAGATATGCTTAAATCAACCAATTTAAAAAGAAGAGACACTTATCTAAATAAATTAATCGGCTTTCAAGACACCGAGCCAGTCAAAGTCATCACTGGTATTCGGCGTTGTGGTAAATCCAGTCTCTTAAAACTGATGATTTCACATTTAATAGAAA
>DJNB01000107.1:5598-8993 GCA_002435545.1 Lachnoclostridium sp. UBA6475 | reverse complement strand
CCATAATTTTCCATTCCAAATGTAACAAAATCTTTCAATGTGGCACTTTCTGCCATATTCGCCTGTTCCATGCGGGAAATTTCCTGCATATCTCCATTTATGATCTCATACCGTGCGATCGCATCTTTCGGAATGACCTCGTTCTGCCACTGGGCACAGCCGCCCGTCTGCACGACAAAGCGGACCTGTGAACCGAAATCACGGTCGACCATCTCAGCCAAATCCATTGTCGCCGCGCCATAACCGCTCTCGAGATCCGTTCCGCACAAATACACAAGAATCGTCCACGCACCGTCTCCGGCAAATTCTTCCTCTGAAACTGCCGGATTTTCCTGCTGCACTCCCGCTTCCGGCTGACCGGCCTCTTCCGCACAGCCGGCCAGGCTAAAAAGCAGCCCGGCCAATACCATGCACAATACTACTTTCTTTTTCAATTATTTTCCCCCTGTCTCTAGCGCACACGCACCGTAAAGTTGTATTTTTTCTTCTGTCCATTGACCAATTTTACGGTAACTGCGATCTTTGCTTTTCCTTTCTTTTTTCCAAACACGCGCAGATTTGAAAAATACTGTTTTCCGTCTTTCCGGATTCCATAATTTTTCGTCTTGATAATTTTCTTTCCACTTGTAATCTTATAAGAAATCTTTGCAATTTTCTTTCTTGCTGCCTTATTATCGATCAAAAGCTGGATATCGTCTGCTTTTTTGCGTGAAATGGTAAATTTGCCTTTTGCCGGATATTTTCCCACGATAATATCAGAAAATGCGTATTTTGGTGTTTCCGACAAAGAATCGTCCGTAGTGTCGGTTGGTACACTGGGAACTGTAGTCTCCTTTGTTTCACCCGGTGCCGTTGTCGACGGTATCACAGGAGATACCGGGCTTTCCGGCGCAGCACTCGAAGATGCAGTCGGAATCTGCGTTGGTGCCTCGGTTGGCGCTGCACTTGGCTCTGTGCTTGGTGTCTCGGTCGGCGCTGCACTTGGTGATGCGCTTGGCACAGCCGTCGGTGTCGGCGTAGGCGTTACCGGCTTCAGATCCTCGTCGCTTACCACATACGAGGTTTCCGCAATCGGAAAATCCGTAAGATAGCTGCTTTCATAATATTCATTGTCCATCGTGTGAACCTGCGATGTATCTGCCTCATCAAAATCGGAAGTTCCCTTTAAAAAGTAATCATAACTTACCTGGTCATTGTCCGCATCGTCCCATGTCGCGTCAAGATTGTACCAGCTGTCCCCGAGTTTCACAATGTTCCACGCATGACCATCGGAATCTCTTCCGGTACCGGCACTTCCTCCGATCCAATGGCATGGCACCCCGGCTTCCGCAAGCAGTTTGTACATGCAAAGTGCGTAACTGTTGCAAAGCCCCTCCCCTCGGACATACGCACCGTATACCGAAGACGCATTGTCCACATCATTCGTGTAGGTGATGAGCGCGCAGACATAGTCGTGCACTGCCTTTACCTTGGAATAATCTGACATCTGCGAAGTTCCAAGTTCAGCAAGAATTTCTTTTGTATGCGTATTGACATATTCTGTCTCATCTGCGGTTTCAAAATAAGTCGGCGTAAACGTAATCTCGCCATTTCCGCTTTCTTCATCCACCGACGCACTCATGAATTCTTTCGAAAAATTGATATTTCCGATCAGATAGTCGGAATCGTCCGAAGTCGACGCGTCATCCAAAACGATCATATCATAGTAAAAGAATGACATGCCATTAAACAAACGGCTCCACTCTTCATCGCTTCCACTGAAGTCGACTGAAAACCGGCTTTTTCTCTGCATTCCGTTGTCGCGGATCACCTGCGCCAGTTCTGTCAGACCTGCTGCCTTTTGCTCTGCAGCTGCCGCCTGCGTTCCACTTGCCGCAAGGCTTCCGGCAAATACCCCTATCGCCAGAACAGCTGCCAATATTTTCCTTTTCCATTTCTGCAGTTTCATAAAGATTCCTCCCTGTTTGGTTATTGATTTTAAGTATTTTCATTATAGCAAACCAAATAGGCTGCGACAATAGTAAACACAGAATTGTTTGTGCCTCAACGTAAATGTTTTTCCACCTTGAAACTCCCCTTCAATAATGATACTATATCCTTATCAGAACAAATGAGAGGACACTGTTATGAAATTAATTATTACCTTTATTTTAATCCTTGTTATCATTGGCATTATTTTGATCGCCTTTTTCTGCATCCGCAAAAAAGTCCGCGATACGTCGCAGGCATTGTTTGGCACTCCCGATATCACGCAGGCGGCGGTACAGATGAAACAGGAATATGCAACGACGCCAAAATCGGTCTCTTCCATGACCTCGCTTCTGCTGCCAAAGATCAGCGCGGATTTTCCGGATTTTGAATACAATGAAATGAAAGACCGCGCAAACAATGTGTTGGTTTCCTTTCTCCGTGCCATCACCGCAAAAGATGAGAACGCATTGAGTGAGGGGAGTCGTGAATTAAAACAGCAATTGGAAAACCATATCGAGATGCTGCGGGCCGAGGGACGCTCTGAACATTTTGATCAGGTCAAACTTCACCGCACCGAGATTTATCAATACCGTAAAACGGACGGAAAATGCATCATTACATTTCAGACTTCATTGGAATGTTTTCATTATATCATGGATGAAAATAACCAGATTTTGGAAGGTGACAGACAGTATAAATATCAGACCAAATTTAACACCGATCTCATCTATGTGCAGGATGTGGACAAAATGAAAAACGACTACGACGATGCTCTCGCAGTAACCTGTCCAAATTGCGGTGCCCCGATCCCGATGCTCGGAGCCAAGCATTGCGAATACTGCGGCTGCGCGATCATTGAATTAAATATTCATGCATGGGCATTTCACCACGTAGAAGAAATTACCGCCAAATCGAATGCTCTCAAATAAGAAGGGATATCGTCACGTGCATTTTCCCCTCTTCATAATGCCAAGTGATCTCGCCCCCATTTTGTTTTACAATATCACGCATATTGGCAGTTCCGATTCCATGCTGTGAACGGTCTGCCTTTTTTGTTTTCAAAATATTTCCCTCTTTTATTTCGCATGAATTTATCATCTCTACAAACACTGCACGCCCGCCATGAGAAATATGAATTTCAAAAAACGGTTTTTCTGCTTTTTCCAAGGCCTCTTTGACATTGTCCATCGCATTCCCCCACAAAATGCAGCGTTCCCGATAATTCAGGTCAACCTCTGCCGGAAATTTTCCGTCTATTTCATAGGAAAAATCAGCATGAGCTTTCCACTCATTGATTACATAATCTATAAAATAATCCAGAATAAAATCGCCCGTATGATTGACTGCATTTTGGTTATATTCAATTCCGATTTCTTCAATGTATTTTCGAATTTCCTCGATATTCCCTCGGTCTCCCAGCGCGT
>DJNB01000107.1:0-5521 GCA_002435545.1 Lachnoclostridium sp. UBA6475 | reverse complement strand
CTTTTCCATTCACGTTCGTATACTTTTTCCTCTATTTCTTTTTCATGCTGCACCTTTTTCCGGCTGAAAACAAGATAAAAAAGCACTACACAGATAACAAGAGCGACAACGATACAAAGCATATTGAAAAAATACGTCTGCCGCATCGCCTGCTGTGTAATCTCGCCATTTAGCACAAGATAAGAGGTACCAGCCACAACACAGACACAAAGTAAGAACACCAGCACAAGCAGGATATACCCATACGATATCGTTTGTACAAATTCATAAACCTTCTTCCGCTTCCGATACACCAGCACCGTTAAGATAATCCAAAAAGCCATCCCAAATGTATTATCTATTATACTTTGTACAAAATTATGTTCATACCCTGTAACAAGTATATTAACACTCATTACCATCATATCAACAATAGTAATTGCAATATACTCGATTAAGAATGTCACTAATTTTCTACCAAACTTCCCATAAAACAGCGCAAAAATAATAACTGCTCCCCGAATCGATTTCCATAAAAGCAGATCCACTCCTTGTTCGCATAAGCAAATCCCTCCCACAATATAAGCAGCTACAACAAACCACCATCTCCATTTTTTAAATTCAAAGCCAAATATCCCATATGTGATCAACAAAGTTTTTATCATCTCCGGCACAAGCCAGATCAGCCACTGTACTGTACTCATCATCTTATGCCTCCTTATAATAAGCCAGGTAGGCATGTGTCACTTCAGACTGTTTTCGTTTCGAAATTTGCAATTGTTCGCCCCCTATACTTATAATTCCATCTTTAATCTTGTCAATTTTTGCAACATTAACAAGACATCCTCTTTTTATCTCCACAAAAGGACATCCTTCTAATCCTTTCTTTAATTGTTTCATGGATTCCCGAATCAACGGCTGTTCTCCCTCTTCCGTCACCATCCGGATATAATTTCCGTCAGAATATATATATAGAATCTTTTGACTATCCATGCCGTGCACAATACAACTGTTACGTTTCATGCGTATCGCCTGTGCTAACGCTTCCGGAAGTTTATCCTCAAGATTTTCCTTTTGCACAAATCGCAGCACATGTACGCCAAACGCTTCTGTCATCATCTCTTCGTGATCCGTAACAAAAATAATGTACGTCGCGCCTTCTTCACTCTGCAACGCTTCTTTTAACTCTATGCCTGTCATCCCCGGCATCTCGATATCCAAAATCAGGATGTCCGGCTTCTTACTTGTTTGCAGCACAAATGATGCACCTTCAAACAACGCAATTTCTGCCGGACATCCCATCTGTTCTAAAACCATTTCACAAACTTTATAAATCCGTTCTCTTTCTTCTGCATGATCATCACAAATCCCAACAACCATAACACTTACCTCCACAAGCCCAGTTTTCTTCCGTAACGATCCAAAAACTTTCTGTTATATTATTGAGTTTATCATAATTTGCAGATATTGGCAAGAGGGGATTACTTTTTGTCGTATGATGTCATACGATATTCTCTTGAATTGTCGCCTTCTATCACATAGGAAACATAAAACTTATCTCCCTGTACAAACAAACTATTCAGCCATGCTTCACTGCTTAGCGCACTTGTAGACATCACTTTTTCCGGAACAACTTCTGTCATCTTTCCATTTTCCAGCAAGTATATTCCCTTTTCCGTTGCCGCATAAATCTCGTCATCCTGATTTACCGCAAAACAGATTCCCTGCTGTGTGATCTGAGTTTCATATTCATCTTCTTTCTCGCCAGTTGAAAGATCATAAACCGTAATCTTACTTCCTGTAGCGTCTACTGTAAATACCATATCATTTACCATATCAGCAAACGCATTGTTCTCACCAAATTGACGAATACTTTTTCCCTTAAAATCATTCAACGAGACATTTCCATCTCCATCCATCACAAGAATTCTTCTTGCATCCACCACCTGAAAGTTCTTTATTTCTTTCTTGCCAAAAGCGTCCGGATATGCTTTAAATTTATCTGTTAATGCATACAGATAAATGCCGGTATCTTTATTGGCTATACCGAAAATTTTTCCGTCTGCTGTCTCATTCAAAGAATACAACATATTAATCTTGTTCTTCTTCAACAACTCATTTGTCTTTGACAGGTCAGACTCTTCCCATTTGTCATTTTCAAGTACATACTTCTTGTAAGCTGCATTATCCTGCGTAGTATGTTTTTCATCAAACAGAAATGCAACCGGTTTTCCGGAGGCCTCTTTTCCCATACAAAACACTTGACCTTCCGGATAAGAAACTTCACTTTCTTTATATCCGGTTTCCTCTTTGATGTCGTTTGTCGTCTGGGTTTGTGTCGATTGTTCCTGTTTGGTCTCCTGACTCCCACATCCCGTACAAAGCATCATTGCCGTTAAAAATGTCATGGTTATTGCTAAAAATTTACGTTTCATAGTGTTAATCCTCCTTTTATACGTATTTAAAGCACTTACTACAGTATACCATATTTTCCCATAAAATCAACAATTCACGACAAACGACAACGATTTAAGCGCGAAAAGCAACATTAACCTTCCCATTTGCCTTTCGCGGAAGTTTATCAACCTCCCGAGCAATAATATCTTTTTCCAATATCGGAATCCACTCTCTAAGTTTCTTTACATTTTCTTCAGAAATTTTGCCTTCCACTAACAGATACAATTTGGAATCATCAAAAGAACACACCATATTACTGCGAAAATACTTTTTCCAATTTTCTTCCAAATGTTCTAAACGGATCCGTCTTCCATTGATTTTGACTTCACGATTTTTTCGTCCTTCAATTTACAATAATCCGTCTTCTAGATAACCGATATCTCCTGTATAAAGAACTCCATTATTTTCATCTTCTTTTTTCAAATCTCGATATGACTTTGCATAACCAAGACAAACATTATTCCCCTGATAACACACTTCATCGTCCTCTGATATCCAGATTTTTCCTCCCGGAATAGCCTTTCCTACACACCCTGCTTTTTCCAGAGCTAAAGAGGGTGGAAGATAACTAATCCTTGCTGTGGCTTCTGTTTGACCATACATAATATAAAAGAGTATTTTCCGTTGTATCGCCAGTTGTGCTATCTTTTCTTGAAGTTCTGGTTCCAGCCTTCCTCCCGCTTGTGTCAATATTTTGATCGATTTTGGCAGTTTTTCCAGCAAACCGAAGCGATTCATCATCTCATAATTAAAGGGAACTCCTGCAAATGAAGTCGCACCTTTGCTCTCAGCAAACTGCCAAAATTCTTTTTGTAATATATTTTTGTCCGTTAATAATAGCGATGCCCCACATAAAAGATGGCTGTGAATTACAGATAACCCATATGTATAATGAAAAGGTAATGAAGTTATCGCACGTTCATTTTGTGTCAATTTCAGATATTGGCAAATTGATACCGCATTGCTCTTTATATTTGTTTTGCTCAATCTTACACATCGGCTGTCTCCTGTACTTCCGGATGTTGTCAAAAGCAACGCCAGGTCTTTTGACATCTCTGTTTTTTTCCAATTTGGAATCTCATAAATATTATAATCCTCTATCGCAATAAGAGGATTCCAGTTTTGACTTAAATACCCCCTACAGCAACATAAATATTTTGCTCTGTAAGCTTGTGTTATTCGCAAAACTTCTTGTTCTTCCAAATTGGCCGGTAACAGAAGCGGGACAATATCTTTTCGCATTAAAGAAAGATAGCATAATATACATCCTAACGTATTACAGCATACTAATACCGCTACCGTTCGCCCCCGCAAAACACTTCCAATTTCCTTTTGGCTTTGTGCTATTTGTTGGTAAGAAATAGTTTCGCCGGATTCCAGATAAAGAGCTATATTTTCTTTATAACGTTCAAGGTTCCACATTGATTTTCTCCCTATTTCAAATGTAATAACTTTAAAACTCCTTGTTTTTGCTGTTTTTTTACTGGTCGAAGCCGTAGATACTGATCTAATCGATTTCCCGCAAAAAAATTATATTTTTCCAACAATTCAATTAGAGTACCTTTGTTCTCAAGTTTCTCTTTTTCAGTCTTCCACAAAATATGTCTTTTTTCTGTGTCATATCCACAAATAATAACTTCTTGTCCCCAATCTTCTCCGGTCAAAATCATAAATCCTTGATCAATAAATGTTTTCACATCTTCAAAAATTTCCTTTTCTGCCCCAACTACTTCTTGGCAAGGAAAATAATATAGAAAAAAACCATTTATATAAATTGGATTATTTATCACTTGTTTTATACAAACTTCTTCTACCTCAATATGTTTTATCATCCATTAACCACCCTTTCTAAAATCACTTTTTCTGCAATAAGTAACTCTTCTGTCTTCGTTTTAATTCGGTCTGCCCATGCCGTCTTTCCTGTCACTTTATATTTCATACATCCACACAATATTGTATAAAAACCCTTTTTAATCAATTCATATTGATCTGCTATTTCTTTTGAACATATCTTTTCTTCAGAAAGAAACCGAATTCGCTCCAGCATCATAATCTTATGTTCATACGCTATCGACGCCGATTGAATCGGGAATTCTCCTCCCCGTTCTATCGCAGAGCAGACATCATCGAAAAAAGCACGGATAGCATGTCTCCCATGAACCTCATCTTTCGGATATAAATAGTTTTGTATTTCCGTTTTTCCCTTTTTCCATTCAAACCCTTTATTAAAATTTTCTCTTGGACGATATGTATTTACACTAATCACTCCTTTTACATCTCTATCATCATTTTCCAGCAGTGCCTGGACAAGTTCTTCCTGCGTAATCTGAAAACGATGCCACTGTCCATCTTCCAAATACCCTTCGGTATATATGTGGTCTTTATCATACCCATAAATTAAGCAATAATGCCGGAAAAAATGCCTCTTATAAAACGGCGTCTCCGGCACATAATATTCATCCCAGTCTGCATAAATATAATATCCCGCTTTTATCAACCATTTTACTCCTTCCAACATCTTCCACTTGTCGTTTTTGTTTTTTACCGGAAATGCAATAAACCCCTTTGTAAACACATCTTCATCTTCCCAAAAGATAGAATTTTCAAAGTCCAGAAACGCATCCTCTGGATCTTCTCTATGGTATACCATCTGGGCATATGTCTGATACACCCACCCAGACTTTATATGCCTTGATGGAAGAATACTGAATGGCATACCAATGTGAAGATATGCTTTTATCATCGGATCATAAATTGGCAAAACCACTGAATCTGTTTGCTGAATTTCATTCATAATTAAACTCCTTTCTTCTCTATTCTGCTCTCTGATTTTCTACACTTTCAACCCTTTTATGACAAGCGTCGCTTTTTGTAACGAACAGTCATTTCTATGAATATACCGCTATGCATATTTTGCAATTAATTTTGTCTTTTTCTTATTAAAATATATCTTTACATGAACTTTCTTAACAGCCTCTTCCTTCCCATCTTCATAAACATCATAAGAAATATCAATGTTGTTTTTTCCGGCTTTAAAATAGCGATAGCGAAGCTGTTGACCTTTGAGGTGCTATAATATAGTTGT
>DJNB01000037.1:329-10690 GCA_002435545.1 Lachnoclostridium sp. UBA6475 | reverse complement strand
CCAACATCCGTGACGTCATTCCATTCCCAAGAACTGTAAATAACTGTGATTTATAGGAGGCAGAAATGAAAGTACCTGAAGGTTATGAATCCGCCCTGAATGTCCGTGAGACAGAAGTGGCGATTAAAGAAGTAAAAGATTTTTTTGAGAGAGCACTGGCAACAAACCTGAATCTGACCCGTGTGTCAGCGCCGTTGTTTGTAGCGCCGGAGACAGGATTAAACGATGATCTGAACGGTGTGGAGCGCCCGGTTTCCTTTGGAATCCGCGAGCAGAATGACCGCGTTGTACAGATTGTGCATTCTCTGGCAAAATGGAAACGCCACGCGTTAAAACGCTATGGATTTTCCATCGGCGAGGGATTGTACACCGATATGAATGCGATCCGCCGTGACGAGGATACGGATAACATCCATTCCATCTTTGTCGATCAGTGGGACTGGGAACGTATCATTGAGAAAGCCCAGAGAAACGAAGCCACATTAAAAGAGATCGTGTGCAAAGTATATCAGTCTCTGGAGGAGACAGAGGACTATATGTCCGTAAAATATTCTTACATAGAGAAAACACTTCCACAGGACATTACATTTGTTTCGACGTATGAACTGGAAGAAAAATATCCGGACAAGACGCCGAAAGAGAGAGAATATCTGGCTGCAAAGGAGCATGGTGCGATTTTCCTTATGAAGATCGGAGATAAGCTGGCAAGTGGCGAACCACATGACGGACGTGCGCCGGATTATGATGACTGGTCTTTGAACGGAGATATTATCGTATATTATCCGGTACTTGATATTGCACTGGAACTTTCTTCCATGGGAATCCGTGTGGATGAAAAGGCGCTGGAAGAGCAGCTGAAAAAAGCCGGCTGCGAGGAAAGGAAAAATCTTCCATTCCAGAAAGAAGTGCTGGAAGGCAAACTGCCATATACCATCGGAGGCGGCATTGGCCAGTCCCGTATCTGTATGTTCTTTTTACGAAAAGCACATATCGGGGAAGTACAGGCATCGCTATGGCCGGATGAGATGGTGGCAGAAGCAGAAAAGGGTAATATACATTTATTGTAAAAGAGAGGTCGAATATGGATAATTTTACATTTTATGCACCAACATATTTTGATTTTGGAAAAGGAGCCGAGGCTCATGTCGGCCAGCTGATCCGCCGTTTTGGCGGAACCAAAGTGCTTCTTCATTACGGAGGAGGCTCCATCAAACGTTCCGGTTTGTACGACCGTGTGACAAAATGCCTGAAAGAGGAAAAGATTGATTTTGTAGAACTTGGCGGCGTTAAGCCAAATCCACGAAGTGGTCTGGTATATGAGGGCATTGAATTGTGTAAAAAAGAGGGTGTCGATTTTATCCTCGCCGTAGGCGGCGGAAGCACGATCGACTCTTCCAAGGCAATCGCAGCAGGAACCTGTTATGATGGTGATTTCTGGGATTTCTATGAGAAAAAGGCGACGATTGAAAAGGCACTTCCAATCGGAACGATCCTGACGATTGCGGCAGCCGGTTCCGAGGGATCTATGAATACTGTCATCAATAACGAAGAGACCGGATTTAAGAAAGGCGCAGCTTCGGAGCATCTTCGTCCCAAATTTTCCATTATGAATCCGGAATTGACATGCACACTGCCTCCGTATCAGTCGGCAGCCGGTGCGACGGACATTATGATCCATATCTGCGAGCGCTATTTCTCCAATACGGAAGAAGTCGAGATTACCGACCGTCTCTGTGAAGCGGTATTAAAAACCATGATCTATGAGGCACCACGTATCATTGAGGATCCGAATAACTACGAAGCGCGTGCCAACATCATGTGGGCAGGAATGCTTGCGCACAATAATGTATGTGGTGTCGGACGTGTCCAGGACTGGGCAAGCCACCACATTGAACATGAACTTTCCGCAATGTATGATGTGACACACGGTGCCGGACTTGCCGTGATTACACCGGCATGGATGCGTTATGTGCTTAAGATCAATCCACATAAACTGGTACAGTTTGCTACCCGTGTGTGGGACATCGAACCACAGGAGACAGACGAAGCGACCGCATTAAAAGGAATCGAAGCCTTTGAGGCATTTTTAAAGAAGATCGGTATGCCGCTTACGTTTGAAGAAATTGGAGCCAAAGCAGAAGACATCGACCGGCTGACGGAAAAACTTCTCGGAAACCGCAAGACAGAAGGAAATTATGTAAAACTTGCAAGCGATGATGTGAAGAAGATCTATCATTTTGCAGCAGAGCGCAAGCCGGAATAAGATTGGTATTTGGAGGAAAGCCATGAGAGATCAGAATGAATTTATGCGGCAGATGCTTGACCTCGTTGAGCTTGCCAGGACAAATGAAAACCGTATTTCCAAAGAACAGGTGGATGATTTCTGCCAGGATATGAAATTACAGAAATCCCAGCTCAAACTGGTATATGAATTTTTGGAAGAACATCATATCGAGGTTCAAGGGGTTACGGCAAAAGAACACTTCGAGGCAAAAGAGGGAAAAAATCCGTCGCTGAGCACAAAGGATTCCCAGTATCTTACTGTATACCGCCGTGAATTACGGGAATTGGAACCCTGCTCGGACGAAGAAAGACAGCTGCTGTATGAGCGGCTTCTGGCAGGAGAAGCGGAAGTTTCCCACCGCGTGGTGGAATCCCATCTGCAGCGCGTGGTGACTCTGGCAGCAAAGTACAGAAACCGCGGAGTGCCTCTGGAAGATCTGATCCAGGAGGGCAATCTGAGTCTTTTGCTGGCAGTCGAAGAACTTTGCGGTAACACCGAAGTTCTTGACGTGAAAAAAGAACTTGACCGGTATGTGAAAGCAAGGCTGATCGAACTTGCCGATGAACAGATGGCAAGCAAAGGCATGGAAAATACCATTGTTGCCAAGACAAATCTCATTCATGAGGCGACAAAAGTGCTTGCAGAGGAATGGGGACGTCTGGCAACGCTGGAAGAACTGGCAGATTATACCAAAATGCCGGAAGAAGAAATCAGTATGTATGTGGATCTTGCGCTGGAAGAGATCCATATAGGCAAAGAATAAAGCAGCAACGGAGAGACTATGAGATATGAGGACAGCATTCGCCAGATAAAAGGCGTCGGAGAAAAGGCGGAACAGCGTTTCCATAAATTGGATATCTGGAACGTAGGAGATCTTTTGGAACACTATCCAAGAGGATACGACGAATTTCACGATATCGTAAAGATCGCAGAAGTAAAAGAAGGCGAGATGGCAGCAGTAGAGGGCGTTATCGTCTGCCGTCCATCCATTCATACGACGGCGCGGCTGAAGATCATAAGCATAGTACTCGAAGACGAAACCGGGCGGATTACCGTTACCTGGTTTAATATGCCGTTTTTAGCGAACCGTTTGAAAATGGGAACCCGCTATATTCTGCGCGGCAAAGTTGGCAGAAAAAATGGAAAATTGGTGCTTGAACAGCCAAAAATGTATAGCAAAAATGAATTTTTTAAGCAGGTTGGAAGGATGCATCCGATCTATCCGCTGACCGCAGGACTCACCAATCATGCCGTTGAAAAGGCAGTGTGTGATGCCATCGGTTCCCTGGAGGGGGCTGCGGAATTTCTGCCTGCGGATCTTCGGAAACGTCAAAATCTTCTTGCGTATCGCAAGGCCATCCATGACATTCATTTCCCGAAAAATCAGCTGGAATATCGAAAAGCCAGAAAACGGCTTGTATTTGATGAATTTTTCCTGTATCAGGCGGCATTACAGGCGATCCGCATTAAAAATTATAAACCGAGTTCCCATGTGATGATAAAAAAAGAGGAATTGACAAAATTTGTAAATGATTTACCGTATGAACTGACATCCGCACAAAAAAGGGTATACGAAGAAATAGAAAAAGATATGACCGGCGGAATGACAATGAACCGTCTGGTGCAGGGAGATGTTGGTTCGGGAAAGACCGTAGTTGCCGTTATGGCGCTGTTTCTTGCCGTGTGCAATGGAGCGCAGGGGGCTTTTATGGTACCGACGGAAGTGCTTGCGATGCAGCATAAGGAATCGCTGGAGGCAATGCTCGCCCCGTATGGAGTGAAGATCGGATTGTTGATCGGATCGATGACAGCAAAGGAAAAGCGGGAAGGAAAACAAAAACTGGCAGACGGCGAATGGGATATCGTCGTGGGAACCCATGCGATATTGCAGGACAATGTGGAGTTTTCGGATCTTGCACTCGTCATCACGGATGAGCAGCATCGTTTTGGCGTGCGGCAGCGTGAAAAACTGATGGAAAAGGGAGAGGCACCGCATGTCCTCGCGATGAGTGCGACGCCGATTCCAAGAACACTTGCCCTGGTTTTGTATGGGGATATGGACTTGTCGATCATGGACGAGCTTCCTGCCAACCGCCTGCCGATCAAAAACTGTGTCGTGGGCACCGATTACCGCCCGCAGGCGTACCGGTTTATGAAAGACCAGATCGAAAAGGGACGGCAGGTATATATTATCTGTCCGATGGTAGAGGAAAAAGAAGAAGTGGCACTGGAAAGTGTCGTGATGTATTCGGAGCAGTTAAAAGAAATCTTTCCGGCCGGGATAACGATCGAGTGCCTGCATGGAAAGATGAAGCCGAAGGAAAAAAATGAAGTCATGCAGCGGTTTATCGAGGGGACGACGGACATCCTCGTATCAACGACCGTCATTGAAGTCGGAATCGATGTTCCGAATGCAACGGTAATGATGATCGAAAATGCAGAGCGTTTCGGTCTTGCCCAGCTTCATCAGCTTCGCGGCCGTGTCGGACGGGGAAAAGAGCAGTCCTACTGCATTTTAATGTATGGAAAAGAGAGCAAAGAAGGGAAAGAACGTCTGTCAATCCTTGCCGGTTCCAATGACGGTTTTGAGATTGCCAGAGAGGATCTGAAACTGCGCGGCCAGGGGGATTTCTTCGGCGTGATGCAAAGTGGAGACAAACTGTTTTCCCTTGCCGACATCTACGAGGATGCCCCGGTGCTAAAAGCAGCAAACGAAGAGGCAAAGAATTATGCTTTTGATGAAGTCACGATGTTTTATAAGAAAAACCGCCGTCTTGTGGAAAAATTAAATTCCTATATGGGAAATGTTTCGTTATAAAACAGTTGAAAAATAGTTCAATATCGTTTACAATGATGTTGTGATAAAAATATTTGCAAGGGAGAAATAGTATGCGAGTGATTGCAGGGACAGCCCGCAGGCTGCCATTGATTGCACCGGAAGGGAAAGATACACGGCCTACGACAGACCGGATTAAAGAGACGTTATTTAATATCATTCAGGACGATGTTCCCGGAGCGATGTTTTTAGATTTATTTAGCGGAAGCGGAGCTATCGGCATTGAGGCATTGAGCCGTGGCGCAAAACAGGCGTATTTGGTAGAATTTGGAAAAGAGCCGCTGCGATGCATCAAAGCAAATCTGGCAAAGACACATTTGGAAGACAAGGCGGTTGTACTGCCGGTAGAAGTGACATATGCAGTATCCAAACTGGAAAAACAGGGGATCACATTTGATATCATTTATGCAGATCCTCCTTATCGAAAAGGATTCGAAGAGAAACTGGCACAATTGATCGGACAGTCGGAACTTGTAAAAGAAGATACGTTGGTTATCTTTGAATCTGCTTTGGAAACACCGATTGATTTTATTGATGCCGAGGTGTTTGAGATTGAAAAGGTAAAAGAATATAAGACGAATAAGCACATTTTTCTGCGCGTAAAGAAGGAAAGATAGAAAGGATCAGGTAAAATCTATGAACCCATCAAGAATTGAAAAAGCGATTGACGAAATATATGAATATGTAGAAAACTGTAAACCGGCAAAACTGGCGCCCAATAAGGTGACGGTTGCGAAAGACGAATTGTACGATCTTCTCGATGCCCTTCGTATGTGTGCTCCGGAGGAAATCCGTACATATCAGAAGATCATCAATAATAAAGACCAGATCTTAGCAAAAGCCAACGCAGAAGCAGAGCAGATCCGCAGTCAGGTACAGCAGGAGACAGCACAGTTGTTGAATGAAAGTGATCTGGTACAGAGTGCTTATGCACAGGCAGAGCAGATCATGGCACAGGCACAGAGCCAGGCAGAGCAGATCTTAAACCAGGCAGTGCAGGAGAGCGATCAGGTGCGTACTTCCGCCCTGTATTATACGAGTGATCTGCTTTCTCAGGCGGGCAGAAATATCGAGACGTCATTAAAAGAGATGGAAAGCAAGTCTACGATGTTGATCAGCGCGTTGAAACGGGATATCGAAGTCATCAAAGCAAACCGAAATGAACTGATGGCACAGGTACAGGGAAAATCAGTGGAGCAGCCAGAGCAGACCCAGGAAGAAAGCGAAGACGGCGCTCAGTAATTTGGCTATCGTATACCAGAAGATGGACAGCCCATTCTTTTGAATCACACTATTGGTTTGTGCCAGCGCGCACAATCCGCCGAAAGAAGTGATGGCAAGGGAAAGGGCTGTTTTTAGGATGGAATCTGGCAAAAATTGGCAGATGAGATGATTGCCGGTGGTGATTTCCAAAATGCCGCATAAAAATGCAGTCGGTAAGGTGCCAAAAAAGACCATTTGCTTTAAAAATGAAGTGAGTACCGAAAACACAAGGATATAAGCGCCAATTTTAATGAGAAGTTCTGCCGAGTGATTTAATTCAAGATCAAACTGGTCAAAGAGAGACAAGGAGTCATCGGACTCCTTTTTTGCTGCATTTACCGGCAGAGTATGGCGGTCTTTGGAACTCCGGCAAAGGAGAAGCCGGATGCAGAAACTCCCCAGAAAGGACGAGAGCAGGAGCAGAAGATAAAAGAGGTAGCGTTCGTTTCCGAGGTGAAGAAGAGAGCCGCCGACAAAATAGATGACAAACATCGGACTGGCATTGTTGGTAAACCCGGAAAAGAAAACGGCATTGCGGTAGGACAGAACACCTTTCTGATACAATTCACTGGAAAGTTTTGCGCCGATCGGATAACCGGACAAAATACCGGCAAATAATAGTAAATATTTGGAAAATGAACCGTTTGTATACGTACGGATCAGGGAAGTGCACAGGCAGAAGGGAAAGAGGGACGGGAGAACGACAGTTGCCCATAAAAAAAGCCCGTCTTTTGCCCCGCTGCATACCGTATCCGGAAACAGCAGAAGAAAAGCCAGGATAAAAAACAGGAAAAAAAGCATGGGAGTTCCTCCGGTACGGTATTGGTATAACGTATGTATAATTTTCTCAAATATACCACATACTAGTAGAAAAAAAGGAGTGGTCGGATGTCTTCATTTGCGATTGTGACGGATTCTACGGCAAATTTACCCAAACCGTTTATTGAAAAACATAATATTTATGTACTGCCTCTTACGTGGATCGCAGGAGAGAAAGAATACAGCGGGAGCATCGAAGGGGAGAGGGAAGCGTATGCCCTGTTTTATGAGAAACTGCGGAAAGAAAAACGGATCTCAACTTCGATGAGTAATCAGAGGGCGGCGAAAAAACTGATACAAAAGCTGCTGTCAGAAGGAAACGATATTTTGTATATTGGATTGTCCTCAAAACTGAGCGGCACGTTTCATATGATGGAGCGGGTGCTCAGCTATGAGGCGAAAAAATATCCGGAGAGAAAATGGTACGCGGTTGACAGTTTTGCGATCGGACTGGGTGAGGGAAGCCTGGTATTTGATGCGGTAAAGATCCGCAGGCGCGGTGAGGAAATCGGTGCGGCGTATGCCTGGTGCTGCCAGAGAAGATGGCGGCTGCATACGCTTTTTACCGTCGATGACCTCGGCTTTCTGCGGCGGAGTGGACGAGCCAATGCGGTTCTTTCCACGGCGGGAAGTGTATTGAAGATAAAACTGCTTTTTTCGATGCAGGATGGCGGCAAACTGCATCAGGCCGGAAAGGTGCGGGGGAGAAAAAAGGCGCTGCAGGAGCTGGCGACGCTGGCTCTGACCGGACTTACTGAACCACAGACAATCTATATCAGTCATGGAGACTGCCACGAAGATGCCTGCTATGTGGCAAAACAGATGGAAAAGTCAGAATTTGTAAAAAAGATTATCATGCAGCCATTGGATCCCGTCTCTGCCTGCCATACCGGACCAAATTCCATCGGAATATTTTTTGTGTAAAATTGCCTTTTTGCTATTGAAATTTCATATCCACAGTTGTATAATTAAAAAGTGTGATTTTATGTAACGATTTCGTTACGGATATGAAAATAAAAGCAGAAAGAAGGAAAAATGATGAAAGTTTTAGTGATCAATTGTGGAAGTTCATCTTTGAAATATCAATTGATTGATGCACAGACAGAAAAGGCATTGGCAGTAGGTCTTTGTGAGAGAATCGGAATCGACGGACGTTTGAACCATACTCCGGCAGGTGGAGAAAAGGTTGTTATTAATAAGGATATGCCAGACCACGAAGTAGCTGTTCAGATGGTTTTGGACGAATTGACAGACGAGAAATATGGTGTGATCAGCGATTTGAAAGAAATTGATGCAATTGGTCATCGTGTCGTACATGGTGGAGAGAAATTTGCTTCTTCTGTAGTGATAAATGATGAAGTTATGGCAGCAATCGAAGAGTGTAACCCACTTGCGCCGCTTCACAATCCGGCAAACCTGATCGGAATCCGTGCGTGCCAGGCAATTATGCCGGGTGTGCCAAACGTAGCAGTATTTGATACCGCATTCCATCAGACAATGGAACCAACCGCATTTATGTATGGACTTCCATATGAGTGCTATGAAAAATATAAAGTACGCCGTTATGGTTTCCACGGAACAAGCCACAGTTTTGTATCCAAACGTGCGATCGCACTGGCAGGACTGGATCCTGAAAATTCCAAAGTGATCGTATGCCACCTTGGAAACGGTGCCAGCGTATCCGCTGTAAAAAATGGTAAATCCGTAGATACGAGTATGGGACTTACTCCACTGGAAGGTCTGGTAATGGGTACACGTAGTGGAGACATTGACCCGGCGATCATCGAGTACCTTGCTCATGCAATGGATAAATCTCTGGAAGACGTAATGAAGATTCTGAACAAAGAATCCGGTGTATATGGTCTTTCCGGAGTTTCCAGTGACTTCCGTGATCTGGAAAAAGCAGCCGATGAGGGAAATAAGAAAGCACAGCTTGCACAGGATGTCTTTGGATATCGTGTAGCCAAATACATTGGTGCGTATACCGCTGCCATGAACGGTGTGGATGCCATCGCATTTACTGCCGGACTTGGAGAAAACAACGGTATCATGCGTGAGTATGTATGTAGTTTCCTTGGATATCTCGGTGTAGAGATTGATAAAGAAAAGAACGGTGTTCGCGGAGAAGAGACGATTGTTTCTACGCCGGACAGTAAGGTAAAAGTTTTGGTTGTTCCAACCAACGAAGAACTTGCGATCGCGCGTGAGACGATGGAATTGGTGAAATAATTTCGTGAAGTAATATTTAAAAAAATGTATTGACAAATAACCGCATTGACGGTATAATGGTAAAAGTGTTTTGAGTTTTTAAGGAGGTGTAAAGACATGTCAATCTGTCCTAAGAATAAATCTTCAAAAGCAAGAAGAGACAAACGTAGAGCAAACTGGAAAATGACTGCTCCTACTTTAGTTAAATGCAGCAAATGTGGAGAATTGATGGTGCCACATCGTGTATGCAAGAACTGCGGCAGCTACAATAAAAAAGAGATTATTGCAGCAGCTGAGTAATGAACATAGTAGTTTATGGTCAGGGCTTATCATCACAAAAGGTTGATAAGCCCTCTTTATTTTCATGAAGAGGATGTGAATGAATGAGCAAAGTTTGCATTATTACAGACAGTAATAGCGGGATTACACAAAATGAAAGTAAAGAACTGGGAATTGTAGTAATTCCGATGCCATTTTATATCAATGAAGTGCAGCATTTTGAAGACATTGATATGACGCAGGAACAGTTTTATGAGGCTTTGATGGATGAAAAGACCGAAGTGTCCACGTCTCAGCCGTCTCCGGATACGATCATGCAAGTGTGGAGAGAAAAACTTGAAGAGTACGAGGAAATCGTGCATATTCCGATGTCAAGTGGAATCAGCAGTTCTTGTTCTACCGCGACGATGTTAGCGCAGGAAGAAGAATTTGAGGGCAAGGTATTTGTTGTTGATAACCAGCGCATTTCGGTTACGCAGAGAAGAAGCGTACAGCAGGCGAAAGAACTTGCCGAGCGGGGATACAACGCCAAGGAGATTCATGATATTTTATTTAGGGACAAGTTCCAGAGCAGTATTTATATTATGGTAAATACGTTGAAATATCTGCGGAAGGGCGGTCGTCTGACACCGGCGGTCGCAGCGATCGGAACGGTTCTTCGTATCAAACCGG
>DJNB01000037.1:0-321 GCA_002435545.1 Lachnoclostridium sp. UBA6475 | reverse complement strand
GTCAGGGAGAAAAACTGGATTCGTATGCAAAAGTAAAAACGTTGAAACAGGCAAAGACAACGATGTTGAAGGCGATTCGTTCAGACTTTGAAAAACGGTTTTCCGGCGAAAAGATGGAGATCGATATTGCTTATACATACGATAAAGCAGAGGCAGATAAATTTAAAGAGGAACTTTTACAGGAGTATCCGGATGCCAAAGTGCATGTGGATCCCCTGTCATTGAGTGTATCCTGTCATATCGGACCGGGAGCACTTGCCGTAGCACTTTCCAATGTGCCAAAAGAACTTTGTAAATAAGTAACTATTCAGGATCCAATGT
>DJNB01000139.1 GCA_002435545.1 Lachnoclostridium sp. UBA6475 | reverse complement strand
AAATAAGTATAATCGTTTTTCCCTCTTATGTCAAGATTTTCACATCGAAAAAAACGAATCATATATTGTTTTTAAACACAATAAGGAATGCTGCCTATGTCTGTTAATCTCACCATTCTCCCCTCCGATGCCCGCACAGACTATGCCCGCCACTGTCTGGCGTCATATGGTGCGAAGTTTCTGGACTCTTGGGAGAATTTTCCAAAAGAAGGGGTTGTCCTTACCGGGATTCCATTTACAAAAAACGGAAAATCCCTCTTCACAACTCTTCTTCCATTTTTTACCATTGATTCTTTTATTAAAAAACTTACCCCGGATCACATCCTGATCGGTGGAAATTTTCCGGCGGCCGTAACAGATTATTGTGCAAAACATGACATTCCCTGTTACGATGTACTGCAAAGTCCATCCTTCGGACGTTTAAACACACGTCTGACGGCGGAAGGGCTTCTCGCCCAGGTCATGTCCAAGACACCTTTTTCTATATTAGAGTCTAAAATTCTTCTTATTGGATACGGAAGATGCGGCAAGGAAATAGCGCGGATTTTTTCGAATTACAGCAAAAAAATAGTCATCACAGAGAAAAATCCAAAGTCCGTCTCCTCCGCTCTGACAAATGGTTTCAAGTGTTTTACTCCCGATAAAATACGCAGCAATAAATCACTTCTCAATCAGACAAATATCATTATAAATACCGCTCCGGATGTCCCGATCGAATCCTCTTTTTTTACGTATATTCCTTCGGATTGTTACGTATTTCAAGTGGCTTCCGGTCCTTTGCTTTTGCCGGAAACTTTTCACGGCATCCTGATCAACTGTCCGGGAATCCCCGGAAAATATGCTCCTAAGACAGCCGGCAGCAAGCTTGCCGCAGAAATCTGTAAATATTGTGATCTTTAAGGAGGTAACTTATGTCCATGGATTTATCACAAAAAAATATCGGCATCGCGATCACCGGTTCCTACTGCACCTACAAAAAAGTATTTGCAGAACTGGAAAAACTGGCTTCCACCGGTGCCAATCTGTATCCCATCTTTTCGGATCACGCCTCTTCGACCGACAGCCGTTTTGGAAAATGTGCTGACTTCCTCGAACAGGCAGAAAAAATCACCGGAAAGAAACCGATCACTACGATTCCGGATGCCGAACCGATCGGCCCCGGTGCTCTTTTTGACATCCTTGTCATCGCTCCCTGCACCGGCAATACATTGTCAAAACTTGCCAATGGCATCTCTGACACACCGGTTTTAATGGCTGCAAAAGCGCATCTTCGCAACAACCGGCCTCTTGTCGTAGCACTTTCCACCAACGATGCCCTGGGAATGAATCTGAAAAATATCGGCATCCTGCTCAACACAAAGAACATTTATTTCATTCCTTTCGGTCAGGATAATTACAAATCAAAACCGAATTCT
Source organism: Lachnoclostridium sp. UBA6475 (assembly GCA_002435545.1). Classification (GTDB taxonomy): domain Bacteria; phylum Bacillota; class Clostridia; order Lachnospirales; family Lachnospiraceae; genus Eubacterium_F. Next base: position 1,158 of record DJNB01000139.1, on the reverse strand, counting down.
ATGATCGCACACATTGATCTTTTGACGGATACGATTGAGGCAGCTTTGGATGCCCGGCAATTACAGCCTGTGATCCAGGGACCGGATCCAAAATAAAGGAGGCTTTTTCATGTGTGGTATCGCAGGATTTTATCAATCCGATCAAAATTATCTCAGCAGCAGATATCAGGGGACTTCTCCGGAAAATCCCTGGAGAAAGCGCCTTATCGCAATGAGACGTTCTCTGCGGAGCCGTGGCCCCAACGATGAAAACACCCTTCTTTTCCACCACGCCGGTCTCGCACACACGCGTCTTGCCATCCGCGATATCCTTGGCGGCAGGCAGCCGATGTCCGCGCATTATAAGGGAGCCGGTGCTTCCATTGTATACAACGGCGAAATTTATAATACGTGCGAACTTCGCGAAGAATTGGAACCTTTCGGCATGAGCTGGTCAACCACAGGTGACACAGAAGTGATCCTGAATGGTTTTCTGGCAATGGGAACGTCTTTTTTCGAAAAATTAAATGGCATTTTTGCCTTTGCCATCTATGTACATCAGACAAAAGAACTTTATCTTGTCCGTGACTCTCTGGGAGTAAAACCACTTTTTTACAGTTTTGACCGCTCCGCCGTCGTCTTTGGTTCGGAACCGAAAGCCCTTTTTGCTTATGGCATCCAACCCGCGGCTGACCGTGCCTGCTGGAATGAAATCTTTGCTCTCGGTCCGGCAAGAACGCTTGGAAATGGTGGATTTGCCGGAATGCACGAACTTCTCCCCGGAGAATATATGCATATTTCCGCCTCCGGCTGCCGGCATCACTTTTTCCGAAAATTGGAAGCCGCACCACATAATGATTCGTATGCGGATACGATCCGCCACGTACGGTTTCTTCTCTGTGACAGCATTCACAGACAAATGGTCTCGGATATCCCGATCTGCAGTTTTTTATCCGGCGGACTGGACAGTTCGCTCGTTACCGCGATCTGCCAGATGTATCTGAAAAAAGAAGATGCCACATTAGACACCTTTTCCTTTGACTTCAAAGGCAACGATGTGAATTTTCAGGCAAATTCGTTCCAGTCCAGTCAGGACCGCCCGTTTGCAGAACTGGCTGCCAAACACCTGGGAACGCATCACACCCTTCTCGAATGCGACAACGAAACGCAGGCAGACTA
>DJNB01000111.1:14585-19382 GCA_002435545.1 Lachnoclostridium sp. UBA6475 | reverse complement strand
AAGGCTATCCGCCTGCTGTTCGGGAGATCTGTAACGCCGTACATTTAAAATCCACTTCTTCCGTTCATTCTCACTTGGAAACACTGGAAAAAAATGGATATATCCGCCGGGATCCAACCAAACCGCGTGCGATTGAGATCGTAGACGACAATTTCAATATCACACGAAAGGAAATGAGAAATATTCCGATCATTGGCGAAGTCGCAGCCGGACAGCCAATCTTTGCGGAACAAAACATCAGCGGATATTTTCCTATCTTAGCAGATGAACTGCCAAGTGGAAATTTATTTATCCTCAATGTACGCGGCGAAAGTATGATCAATATCGGCATACATGACGGGGATAAGGTCATCGTCCGCGAAGCCTCTACCGCCAAAAACGGCGATATCGTTGTCGCCCTTGTCGATGACTCCGCCACCGTAAAGACCTACTACAAAGAAGACGGCCGCTACCGTCTCCAGCCGGAAAACGACACAATGGATCCTATCTACGTAGACCACGTACAAATTCTCGGAAACGTAGTCGGATTATTCCGTTTGTATTAATATGGTGGTAATAAAAAATCACCGGCTTATATCTTTACGATGTTTTCGCTAGAATAATCGTAATAATCGTATTACTTATGCCGGTTTGTTATGGCGGTATCATTAAAGCCAATCACCGACTTATACTTTAACGATGTTTTCGCTAGAATAATGATGGTATTTTATAAAAGAGTTCTGCGGCACATGGATTATAAGTGCGCCGGTATGAGGCACTGGTATTTTCAGTGTCCATACCGCTGCGTACTTATTATAGCGCGAGCGTCCATGTAAGCAGAACTCTTTATAAAATACATTTTTTATTACAGTGAAAATCACGTCTATGCCATAAAATCCAGCAGCGACATCTGGTCTGTCTCCGGGAGATCTCCCAGGATCCCCATCTCTGCCATCTTTTCAACAACCGTTCCGGATATCTTTGCACGCAGTTTGAAATTCTCACGGGAAGAAAACGGTCCGTGTTTTGCCGCTTCAACGACACCTTCTGCCGCTTTTCCGCCCATACCGTCAATGGTACTGAGTGCCGGCATCAGTTTTCCGTCGATCACCTGAAAATGGCTGGCTTTCGCACGGAAGATATCGATCGGCATAAATTCAAACCCTCTCGCATACATCTCCTGTACGATCTTCATATCGTTATAACTATCCTGTTCTTTTTTCGACAATTCATTATAACGTTTCTTATAATCCCGCATCGTCGCTTCCAGTTTCTCTTTACCCTGACACATCAGCTGATAATCAAATGCTTTCGCACGGATACTGAAAAATGCCGCATAATATGCCAATGGATAAAATACTTTAAAATACGCAATACGAAATGCCATCATGACATAAGCGACCGCATGCGCCTTCGGGAACATGTATTTGATCCGTTTACAGGATTCGATATACCAGTCCTCGACACCGGCTTCCCGCATCGCATTTTCCATATCTTCCGTAAGTCCTTTTCCTTTACGGACACTTTCCATGATCTTAAATGCCAGACCATTTTCAACCCCGGTATGGATCAGATAGGTCATAATATCATCACGGGTACAAATGGCAGTAGAAAGTGTACAATTTCCTTCCTTGATAAAGTACTGTGCATTGTTCAGCCAAACGTCCGTACCATGTGACAATCCGGAAATTCGTACCAGATCCGAAAAATTCTTTGGTTTTGTATCGCGAAGCATCTGCATAACGAAATCCGTTCCGAATTCCGGGATACCAAGGCTTCCCAGATCACATCCCATCAACTCCTCCGGTGTGACACCGAGTGCTGAAGTATTGGCAAATAATGACAAAACTTCCTGGTTATCCAGGGAAATGGTTTTTGCATCAATTCCCGTCAGATCTTCCAGCATACGGATCATGGTCGGATCGTCGTGTCCGAGTATGTCAAGTTTCAATAAGTTATGGTCAATGGAATGGTAATCAAAATGCGTCGTAATGATCGGCGTATTCTGGTCGTTTGCCGGATGCTGCACCGGTGTAAATGTATAAATTTCCCAGCCAAACGGGAGTACAATGATTCCTCCCGGATGCTGTCCGGTCGAACGGCGGATTCCTACACAGCCCTCAATGATTCGCTCAATCTCCTCATTGCGCTTATGCTGGCCACGTTCTTCAAAATAATTTTTGACATATCCATAAGCCGTTTTATCCGCCAGTGTAGCGATTGTTCCGGCTCGGAATGTCTGGCCTGCTCCGAAAATAACTTCGGTATACGCGTGCGCCTTACTCTGATATTCTCCGGAGAAGTTTAAGTCGATATCCGGCTCTTTGTCTCCGTAAAATCCAAGGAAGGTTTCAAACGGAATATCATGTCCCTCCTGAACGAGCGGTTCCCCACAGTTTGGACAAGTTCTCGGAGGCATATCGCACCCGGAACTTCCGGCGTATTTTTTTACCTCTTCCGAGTCAAAATCCACAAAATGGCATTTTTTACAGTAATAATGTGCCGGCAGCGGGTTTACCTCCGTGATACCGGACATCGTCGCCACAAACGACGATCCTACCGATCCACGCGATCCTACCAGATAGCCATCTTCATTTGATTTCCACACCAGTTTCTGTGCAATAATATACATTACGGCAAATCCGTTTTTAATGATGGAATCCAGCTCATGATCCAGGCGGTTCTTTACCTGCGGCGGCAGCGGATCACCATACATACTGGTCGCCTTATTGTAGCAGATATTTCGCAGCGTCTCGTCCGACTTTGGAATGACCGGCGGACACTTGTCCGGGTAAACCGGTGACATTTTTTCAATCCGGTCCGCGATCAGATTTGTATTCGTAACGACAACTTCAAACGCTTTTTCTTCCCCAAGATAGGAAAATTCTTCCAGCATTTCTTCTGTCGTGCGAAGATAAAGCGGCGGCTGGTCATCTGCGTCTTTCATCTTTTTTCCTGCAAAAATGATCTTCCGGTAAATTTCATCCTCCGGATCCAGGAAATGCACATCACACGTCGCACAGACCGGTTTGTTGTATTTTTCACCGAGTGCTACAATTTTTCGGTTCATATCTTTCAGATCTTCAAAACTGTGAATATTTTCCACACGTTCGCTCTCAATCATAAATTTATTATTTCCGATCGGCTGGATTTCCAGATAATCATAAAAGTCCACCAGTTCTTTAATCCGGCTTTCCGGTGCTTCATCCAGAAGCGCACGGTACAGTTCGCCGGCTTCACAGGCAGATCCGATAATCAGTCCGTCGCGGTACTTTAAAAACATACTTTTTGGCACTCTCGGTTTCCGGTAAAAATAATCGAGATGTCCCATCGAAACGAGACGGTAAAGGTTGATTCTGCCCGTCTCATTTGCCGCAAGAATGATCGCATGAAAATATGGTTTCTTCTTCACGATATCCGCGGAACCATTGGCAAAATCTGCCACTTCCTTCAATGTATGTAACCCTTTTTCTTCTAACATTTCCACAAATTTCTCAAAGATTTCCGCCGTTGCGCCGGCATCGTCTACCGCGCGGTGATGGTTTTCCAGTGAAATCTTCAATTTCTTTGCGATGTTATCCAGTTTGTATTTGGCAAGTTCCGGAAAAAGCACACGGGCAAGCCCCACGGTATCCACAACAGTAAAATCAGTCTCTATCCCCTGTTCTTTCGCCTTCTGGCGGATAAATCCGTGGTCAAATCCGGCATTGTGCGCCACCAGCGCATTATCGCCGATAAATGCCAGAAACTCCGGAAGCACTTTTTCAATGACCGGCGCATCTTTTACCATATCATCCGTAATGGAAGTAAGTTCTGTGATCCGCTCCGGGATTTTCCGTTCCGGATTTACAAACGTACTGTATTTTTCACAAATTTTTCCATTTTTTACCCGAACCGCGCCGATTTCGATAATCTTATCATTTTCAGATGAAAATCCGGTTGTTTCAAGGTCAAATACGACATACTCATCGCGCAGACTCTGCCCTTTTTCGTTATCAACGGCAAGGTCATTCAGATCATCGACCAGATACGCTTCACAGCCATAGATGACCTTAAACGGATCGTCTTCCGGAAGTTTTAAGCCCTCCAGCGCATGATTGGCATCCGGAAATGCCTGCACGACACCGTGATCCGTAATGGCTACCGCCGGATGTCCCCACTGGTGCGCCCGGCGTACCAGCTGATCCACATGGGTAATTCCATCCATATCACTCATCTGCGTATGCGCATGAAGTTCCACTCGCTTGACCGGTGCATGGTCTTCCCTTCCGACACGAAACTCCTCAATCTCCTTCATTCCCATGATACTTCCGATGCGGATCTCCTTATCATAAGAATCGAGACTTGCCACTCCTTTTACGCGGATAAAATTTCCTTTTTTTACCATATCAAAGAAATTTGTCTCTGTAATCTGCTCATTTTTGATAAATACTTTACAGACGATCGTGTCCGTATAATCTGTGATGGCAAAGGTAACAATCTGTTTTTCGCCTTTGATCTCGCGGCTCTCCACTTTTCGTATCATACCATCGATCACGACTTCACCGATCTCATCCTGAATCTCTTTGATCGGTACAATGGTTCCCTCACAGTTTCTGCCGTAAAATACATCGACATCCCGCATATTCTTTTTGCGGTATACATTTTTCTTCGGCTCCCGTTTGACGACCTTCGGCGCAGCCGGCTCTTCCTTTTTCGGTGCTTCCTGCCGTCTGACAACAAACGTCTCCGGCTCTTCCATTTTCTTCCGTTCATATTCCTTGAAACGAAATTCAATGGTAATATCCTTTCCAAAGCGCGTCAAAAATAAGGCGTGGA
>DJNB01000111.1:13901-14557 GCA_002435545.1 Lachnoclostridium sp. UBA6475 | reverse complement strand
ACCTGTTCCGCACGCCTTCTTGCCAAAAACGAATCTCCGCATGTGATGTACAGGGAATCTCCCTCACATTCAAACGGTTCCTCGCAAAATTCAATGGCATCTACATAATCAATCTCCCGGAGTTCCTGTTTGATATCCGGCTCCGTCCGTTCCAAAATCTGGGAAAGCGAAAGTCTTCCCAGATCCGGATACTGCATCCGTATCTCCGGATGAAATCCCATCGGACGAAAAATCTGCTTATACAACTGCTGCTCCATCTGATGGATCTCGCGGTATGGCATCCATTCTCCATTCTGGCAGTATACAAATACCATATTTTTCGACCGGGAGGCACTAATACGCTCTACCATTACCGATTCATATGTTGTTCTTAATTTATCTTTACAATCAAGTTTTGAAAATGCACTCAAAAACTTTTCCATTGTTCCCTCTCCTATCTTTCTGAATCATTGGAAATTATTTCCAATTTTCAAGTTCTTCCCGTAACGCATCTAACAATTCGGATTCCGGCATCTTTCGGACAATCTCTCCCTTTTTGATCAAAAGACCTTCGCCCTTTCCGCCGGCAATTCCGATATCTGCTTCTCTTGCTTCTCCGGGACCGTTTACAACACATCCCATAACTGCTACTTTGAGATCAAGATCAAAATCCGCAA
>DJNB01000111.1:6601-13747 GCA_002435545.1 Lachnoclostridium sp. UBA6475 | reverse complement strand
GAAACACGGATTGTATCTCCGATTCCCTGATACAAAATATTTCCGATGCCTACTGCCGATTTTAAGCCGCCGGTAAACACCGTTCCGGATTCGGTAATTCCGACATGCAATGGATAATCTGTTTTTTCACGGATACACTCATGTGCCTTGATCCCATTTAAAACATCGGAGGATTTGATGCTGATGACAAGATTTTCATATCCCATTTCCTCAATAATATGCACCTTGTCAAGGGCACTCTCCACAAGGGCTTCCGGTGTCACGCCCCCATATTTTTCCAATAAATGTTTTTCCAGCGAACCGCTGTTTACGCCGACACGGATCGGCACTTCATGCTCCCGGCACGTATCTACCACCGCCTGAATACGCGATCTGTCTCCGATATTTCCGGGATTGATACGAATTTTATCCGCTCCGTTTTTTACTGCCTCAATTGCCAGCCGGTAGTCAAAATGAATATCTGCGACAAGAGGGATCGAAATCTGTTTTTTAATCTCAGAAATTGCCTTTGCCGCCTCCATCGTAGGCACTGCCACACGAATGATATCACATCCTGCCACTGTCAGTTCGCGGATCTGGCGCACAGTCGCTTCCACATCCTCGGTCTTTGTATTTGTCATTGACTGGATGGCGATCGGATTCTCTCCGCCGATCGTCACCGATCCAATTTTAATCTCTCTCGTCTTCATCCGCATAGTCTGCACCTTCTTTAATGGATTATTTTCAAAATATCATTGGCAAGGATCACTACCATCAGTCCCATGAGCAGCATAAATCCGCCAACATTGACATAATTTTCAAATTTTTCCGGCAGCGGTTTTCTGCGGATTCCCTCAATGATCAAAAACAGCAGTCGTCCGCCGTCCAATGCCGGGATTGGCAGCAGGTTCATCACACCAAGGTTTGCCGTCAGCATAATACCAAAACTTAAAATATTTAAAACGACGTATTTGATGCCGTCCGCTTTACTTTCCTGTACCACATTGCCGACTGCCTGCACAATCCCTACCGGACCGGATACATCTTTGGCGCTGACACGGCCTTTGATCATCTGTCCGAGACTTTCTACCGTCGTACAGATCCAGAATTTAACTTCATAGGCTGAATATTTAATGAGATTCAGACCGCCGATGCGCTCTCTCGTACCATAGGCAAATCCCATGCGGTAGCTTTCGTTTCCCTTGTCATCTTTTACCAGTTTTGGCGTTACCGTCTGTGTAATCTCTTCTCCGTTTCGATCCATCGTGATCGTGACCGGTGCATCGGAGAGCGGATGAAACATGAGATAATAACTCAGTTCACGGTTGACAACTATGTGTTTGCCGTCAAATTCTTTTATGACATCGCCATCCTGAAATCCCGCTTCTGCCATCGGCATCCCTGCCTCCAGATTGGAAATTTCTGCCTTGTCATAGCCTGCCATCCCAAGAAGGATCAGCGCCAGCACAAACGCAAGGATAAAATTAAAAAACGGGCCGGCAAAAATAACTGCCATACGCGCCAGAACACTCTTTTTTCCAAAAGCGCGGTCGTCCTCGACATTTTCCATTTCACCGAGCATCATACAGGAGCCACCAAATGGAAGAATTTTCCAGGAGTACAGCGTATGATCTTTAAATTCCTCATGCTCTTCAAAGTAATTGGTCGAACCAAAAAATTTTACACGATTTCCCTTGTCTGTTTTTGCAAAAGAAATGATCCGCGGCCCCATTCCCAGTGAAAACTCGATCACGCCGACTTTATTCGCTTTTGCTACTAAAAAATGTCCCAATTCATGAAATAATATAATCGCACTAAACAAAAGAATGGCGATTAAAATATTACTGATTCCCATAGTCAACCTCATTTCTATTATTTGATAATGTTACGATCCTTTTCTAACAAAGTATATGTTTCCTGCTCTGTTTTCAGTATCTCTTCCAAGGCCGGATTTTGAATAGCCGAATGGTGCTCCATCGCGTATTCGATCCACCGGTAAATATCCGTAAAAGAGATTTCACGGTTTAAAAATTTTGCCACCGCATATTCATTGGCGGCATTCATAACGGTTGTCACCGAACCACCTCTGCGAAATGCCTCCGAAGCCAGTTCAATCCCTCGCAGTGCCGGATTTGGTTTTGCAAAATGAATGCTCTGCAGCTGTTCAAAATTCAGGCGTTCCCCGCTAAGAAATACCCGCTTTGGATAAAGCATAGCATACTGAATTGGCAATTTCATGTCAGGAGTTCCCATCTGGGCGATCACCGCACCGTCCTGAAACTGTACCATCGAATGAATCACACTGTTTGGCTGTACCAAGACGTGAATCTTTTCAATCGGCACCTGAAACAGCCAGCATGCTTCAATGATCTCCAGTCCCTTATTGATCATGGTAGCAGAATCAATGGTAATTTTTTTCCCCATCGACCAGTTTGGATGTGCAAGCGCCTGATCTACCGTCACATCTTCCAGCTGTGCGGCAGTCAGATCACGAAAAGGTCCACCTGATGCGGTCAGTAAGATCTCTTCAATCTCATCGTGGGCACCACTTTGCAGACATTGAAAAATGGCGGAATGCTCACTGTCAACCGGATACAGATTTACCTGATATCGGTTTTTGTAATCCATGATCAAATGTCCCGCCGTCACTAAAGTCTCTTTATTTGCAAGTGCAATATCTTTTTTCTTCTGAATGGCTTTTATTACCGGCTGCAAACCGATCATGCCAACCATCGCTGCCACCACAAGATCCACTTCCTCGTGTGTTGCACAGGCAACGAATCCATCCATTTCTACTGTTATTTCCGGTTCATTAATTCCCTTTTCTTTTAATCTCTGCTTTAATTTCCGGCTGCCTTCCGCAGACTTTACTGCCACGATCTGCGGATGAAATTCGGCAATCTGATCCGCTAATAATGTAATATTATCTCCTGCGGTAAGAGCAGTTACCTGAAATTCAGACCGGTTTCCCCGAACCACTTCCAGAGTCTGCGTTCCGATCGACCCGGTCGAACCAAGAATACACAGTCGCTTCATCATTTTTTCCTCCCTTGTTTAAACAATAAATAATAGTATAATGTAATATACCAGCGGTGCGGTAAAAAGAATACTGTCAAACCGATCCATGATCCCTCCATGTCCCGGAATCAGGTTACTGTAATCTTTGATGCCATAATTTCTTTTGATCGCCGATGCCGCCAGATCTCCGATCTGGGAAACGACCGAACAAACCGCTCCGCATATGAGCAAAAGAATGTGTTCATTTACACCAAGCAGTGTATCCACTCCCTCCGGAAGGAAAAAGGAATATACCAAAGCAAGCAGTGCAGTCCCCACAACACCGCCGATACAGCCTTCGATGGTTTTCTTTGGACTCAGTTCTGAAAAATGGTGTCTGCCAATAAGCATTCCGGTAAGATATGCAAATGTGTCCGAACCGGAAGCCCCGATAATAACCAGCCACACAAACCAGTTGCCATATGGCAGTTCACGGGTCTGATAAACAAAAGAGATCAATACAGCCACATATACGATCGGTAAAAACGCCAGTCCGACCTGCTTGGCATCGTATTTGGGATACGAAAACACATAACTTGTTAAAAGCAGGATCAGCATAAGTACGAGCCAAAGCGTAAAATACTGTTGTTTTTCCAAATACAGCATGACATAATAACTGGCAGTGGCAAGATAACTCACTGCTCCCAATGGGGTTTTATGCAGGGAATCGACCTTTAATATTTCATAAGTCCCTCCGATTGCAACAACCGCACTGGCTGCCAGCAAAAAATCGCCTCCTGTTACAAGTGCGATTGCTGCAAATGCCAATAGTATGACTGCACTGATAAATCTCTTGACAAACATAATAAAACTCCATTCAACTCTTTATTTTACTCCGCCAAACCTGCGGTCCCTCTTGTTATAATAGGCAATTGCCTTTTCCAGCTCTTTTTTGTTGAAATCCGGCCAGAGCACATCGGTAAAATAAAACTCCGTATATGCTAACTGCCATAAAAGAAAGTTCGATAAGCGTTCTTCCCCGCTGGTGCGGATCAACAGATCCGGATCCGGGATTCCCTTTGTATCCAACTGCGCTGCAAATACTTCTTCTGTGATCTGTTCGGGATCCAGTTCGCCGTCTTTTGCCTCTTTCGCCATCTTCCGGACCGCACGAAGCATCTCATCCCGGCTTCCGTAATTTAACGCCACCTGAAAATGCAGACCGGTATTATTTTTGGAAACTTCTTCCAATTCCAAAATGCTCTGTTTCAAGTCATCCTCTAACGGAGTAATGTCACCAAGCACCCGGACGCACATATTGTTTTTCGTGCTTCGTTTGATACAATCTTTCAGATAGCGGCGGAGCAGCTTCATAAGAGCATCTACTTCATCCTGCGGGCGTTTCCAGTTTTCCGTGGAAAACGCATATACCGTCAGGTATTTGATCCCCAGATTCCAGGCATCTTCACAGATCTGTTCCACGGTCTGGCTTCCCGCAACATGTCCTGCCTTTCTCGGAAGCAGACGTTTTTTGGCCCAGCGTCCGTTTCCGTCTAAGATAATGGCTACATGTTCCGGCACCTGTAACTTTGTCTCACTCATAGACAACTCCTTTATACCGTCATTACTTCGGTTGATTTTGCCTCGATCGCATCATCAATCTTTGCAACGAATTTATCGGTCAATTTCTGAATCTTATCTTCTAACTGTTTCTGCTCATCCTCAGAAATCTCGTTTGCCTTATTTTCCTTTTTAATCGTGTCATTGGCATCACGACGCACATTGCGGACAGCCACTTTGGCATTTTCACCCTTTTTCTTTACATCTTTTACCAATTCCTTACGACGCTCTTCAGTGAGTTCCGGAAATACGAGACGGATCACTTTTCCATCATTTGCCGGTGTCAAACCGATATCGGATGCCAGGATTGCTTTCTCGATGTCTTTGATCAGACTTGTTTCCCAAGGCTGGATCTGGATCATACGAGCTTCCGGCACAGAGATGTTTGCCACGCTCTGCAGCGAAGATGGGGTTCCATAATAATCCACCTGGATTTTGTCCAGAATATGCGGATTGGCACGTCCTGCACGAATGGAAACATATTCTTCCTGCAGATTTGATAACGTCTTTTCCATTTTGTCTTCATATACTTTAATATCCATTTTTAATATCCTCTCTTTGTCTCATTTTCTAACTTATACCGTAATTACTGTTCCGGTACATTTTCCATTGACGCAGTTAATAATACTGTTTTCCTCATTCAATCCAAATATGCACATCGGCATTTTGTTTTCATAACATAATACCGCAGATGCCAGATCGATCACGCCCAATTTCTCATCAATGATCTTGCTGATTGGCAGCGTATCGTACTTTTTCGCTTCCGGATTTACATTCGGATCACTGTCATAGACACCGTCAATGGATTTGGCAGCAAGAATTACGTCTGCGCCAATCTCGATGGCACGAAGTGCTGTCGCGGTATCGGTTGAAAAATAAGGATGTCCGGTTCCTCCGGCAAGGAAGGCAACCTGTCCTTTTTCAAAACCGACCTCCACTCTGTCACGGCTGAAAAGTTCGGTAAATGCGCCGCAGACAAATGGTGTGTACACCTGTGTCTTCATTCCGACATGACGGCAGATCTCTGACATATACAAACAATTCATGACCGTTGCCAGCATTCCGATCTGGTCTGCCTGATTCCGCATGATCGTCTCACTGGTACGTCCACGCCAGAAATTTCCACCACCGATCACGATAGCGACCTGACATCCATCGTCTACCAGTTCTTTGATCTGGCCGGCAACCTGAATACAGGTACCCTCATCAAATCCGGTTCCTTTGTCACCGGAAAGAGCTTCTCCACTTAATTTAAGCAAAACTCGATTATATTTCATTATTCTCTCCAATCCATACATATAACTTTATGTACTTATTTATTCAAAAATGGCAGCGATGTCAACATCTGAATATTTCATGGAACAAAATCCTTCCACAATAGCACCGCTATTAACCTGCAGTGATTTTGCAGCGATATTTCCCTGTATCACAGCGGCTGAGTCAAGCACAACCGGACCCTCAACATCAATATCCCCTTTGACCGAACCTGCAATCACAGCAGAAGTACCGGTAATGGATCCGATAATTACGGTATCTGTATCAATCTTTACACTTCCCAGACTGTCCAGATTACCCTCTAATCTTGGAGTATTTACATAAATTTCGGCAGCAGAACAGTTTCCGTCTACCTGTCCGGTAATTGTCAACTTTCCTTGACATTCGACATCGCCTTCAATCACACCTTTCACATCCATGGCGGTATCCGACTTAATTCCTCCGCTGATCGTAGTTGCCTCTGTAATCACTGTAATTGGTTCTGCGTTTTTATATTCGTTCATTCTTCTGTCCTCCATACGTCTACGTGTTGGTCTATTTGCCTGTCTGACAGGTCTTTCCATCGGTCTTGCCGGCTGTCTTTCTTCCATCTCCGGAACCGCTGTTTCCTCATCTTCAGCATTTGTTATCTCAGATGCCGTTTTTTCTTCTTCCTGTGCATCATTTTCCTGCACAACCGCTTGCTCTTCCGTTTCTTCTGATTTCTCTTCGGTCTCATCTTCAACAAACTCTTGCTCTTTTTCCGCTTCCGTTTGTTCTGTTACTTCCGAAACCGTTTCTGTTGTTTCTTCTTTTTCACCTTCCGACGATTTTCCATCATTTTCCAGTTGACTTTTTTCTTCCGGTTCTGCTGTCTTTTCTTCTTCAAATGCTTCACTGAAAGAATCGCTAAGTTCATTGACAGATTGTACAATGTCATTTTTTAGTCCTTTAAAAAAACTCATGCTATATCCTCCTGTTATTTATCTATCTCTTACGAATGATGAATTGGAATTGTATTTTCATCAATCGGAAGTATTTCATATCCATCTTTTATCAAACGATCCAATATTGTATCCAGGGATTTTGCTGTCATCTTTCGATCTTCCGAATCATACATTAATACGATCGAAGTATCATATAATGCGACTCCGTCCAGAATGCGGTCTGTCATCTTTTTTACCGAAACATCGTCGGTTGCGCTGTTGGCAGCAATGACATTCCAGTCAAAATATGACGCTCCCTGCGTAGTAAAGTAATTTTCCAGATCCGTCAACGACAATTTACCTGCCACTT
>DJNB01000111.1:0-6574 GCA_002435545.1 Lachnoclostridium sp. UBA6475 | reverse complement strand
TACCTGCCACTTCCGTACTTCCTCCCGGAAAACGGTAATATAACGGCTTGATCCCTGTTGCTGCCGTCAGACAGTTCGATATTTTCTCATAATCTGCCTGAAACGACTCCATGGATTGATAAATTTCTTTGCACTGATGGGAATACGAATGCATTCCTAGCGTATGACCTTCTTTTACAATCCTCTGATACATTTTTTTCGAAAATGCATCCTCGCGTCCAATAGAGAAAAATGTTGCCTTTATCTGTCTCTTCTTCAGTATATCAAGTATTTTTTCCGTCTGCCTGCTTGGCCCATCGTCAAATGTCAGATATACCTTTTTCCCGGTGCCTGCACTCACTGCGCCACCAGTTGACGTTTTTTCTTTTGCTTCAACGATATCACCCGAATTTGACTTTTCCTGTGATACTTCTTCATTCAATAACGTATTTAATTTATTTTCCATCTGATTCACACGAACCAAAAGAAAAATAGACAAGATCATAGGAAGTACCAGGCATACGATACAAACCAAAACTATGATTTTTTTAATTCGTTTCACACGTTTTTTATGTTTGTTCTGATACTCTTGTGTGCTTTCACTCACAACATTTTCTCCTTTCCGGTTCCGTTAGCTTTCTTCTTTCCGCAAAACCGCATTTGCAAACTTTTCTTTCTTTTCTCTCTTTTCCTGATAAAGTCTGGCGTCACTTTCAATCACCGCTTCTTCCAAGGTCATATCATGAATTCCGGAAATAATGCAGTATCCACAACTTGCCCATACATTGTAAGGAAGCTGGCTCGTATGATTAAACTCCTCTAAATACTCATGAAAACGTTTTAAGAACTGTTCTGCCTCGTCCTGCTCGTAATCCAAAGCAAAGACGGAAAATTCATCTCCTCCGATACGGGCACACTGATCGCCTTTCGAAGCAGCATATTCCATCGCATTCGCAATGGTTTTCAACGCAAGGTCACCTTGTGCATGGCCAAACTGGTCATTGACAATTTTCAGATTATCCATATCAATGGAAAAAATTGCCATACTTTTATGCTGTTCAATACTTGTGTTGTACATTTCCCTTGTGGCATTTTCATATCCACGCCGGTTCAAAAGTCCTGTCAGGGCATCATGAATATATAAATTGTTCAATTCTTCGAGCAAAGCATGTGTTTTCTGCTTCAAACGAAGATTTTCCAACGCATTTCCCAAAATCGCGATCCAGCTGTGGAACGTCTGCTCACAACTATGTTCCCCTTGGTAACTGATTGCAAAATATCCAAACGTATCCTGTAAGTTATGCAATGGGAAGAAATAATATATCATCGGCTCCTGCGTCGTCGCCTCTTTGGGAAGCAGTTCCGTCGTATCAAAGCACTCTGTATCGATGACCCGGCGGTGCAGCACGCTGCCAATGGCTTTCATCTGTGGCGGATAGCCCGGTTTTTTGGAACAATATTTCGGATATATCTTTCCACGCCCTTCTCCGAGGCAGATAAAGAAATGTTCCACAAAATTATCTTCGGATTCGAGCAGCCGGACATGTTCTACGAGATTCTCTGCACTTGCCACATCTGACATCTCCACAAACATATAAGTATTGTTTTGAACCAGATCCAGTAATTTTTCATGCTCCTGGCTCTGACGTACCCGCTTTTTCAGCATTGCCTGAATGTCCATTCCTTCACAGCCACAGGAATTCCGAATGGCGATCTGGGTTTGGACGGATTGTTCTTTGGGAACGGTTTCACCATTCATCATTTTTTCCAAAGATTCAAATGCGATCTGGCTCATCTCTTCGACCTGCATTTTAACCGTCGTGATCGGCGGCATATTGATCGTAGATTCCCATATATCATCATATCCGGTAACCGCGATGTCATCCGGCACCATAATCCCCATACTGATCAATTCATTGCAGACGGCAAGCGCCATATAATCATTGGCACACATAATAGCCTGCGGACGTTCCTTCAATTCAAACGCAAAATATCTGGCTGCCAGTTTGGCACGGTCTCTCCAAAAGTTTCCGTAGTAAACCAGATTCTCATCGTATGGAATATTACGGCTTTGCAGCCCCTGCTTATACTCATTCAAACGCTCAATCGCATCCGGATGATCTTTCGGACCACTCAAAAAAGCAATCTTATCAAATCCATGTATGTCTACAAAATGCTGTACAAGACTGCATATCGCGCCATCATCTTTTGACAAAACACACGGATAGTCTTCCCACGGACGGCGCAGAGTGATGACCGGCACATTGGTCCGATCTTTGATATATTGAAATATTTGTATGACCGCCTCTTTGTTTTGAAACGTATCATGACAGACAATAAAACCATCAAAGTTTTCATAAGGAATCAAATTGATGATATTGGCTTCTCCCTGCCCATTTTTCGTATCAACCCCGTAAGTCAGGAAAAATGAAAAATACGCGAGATTATACCCTTTTACGCGTGCATTGGATGTCAGCACACGGCAAACCTGTTCCTGATAATGATCTGCCACATCACATAATATAACACATATATTTTTTCTTTGGTTGTTAAACATAACGCAATCACCCTCAATAGCAATCCTTTTTTTGTAAGCATACATATACATTTCTATTATACATGATTTTCAGGGAAATGCCAACATAAATTTTATTTTCGACCAAAAAAGCCATTAACTACCGCAATCTGCGGCAGCCAATGGCCTTTGTAGTTTCATTTATCCGTGAATTACTTCAACTGGGAAGCAACTTCCGCTGCAAAATCTTCGTTTTTCTTTTCGAGACCTTCACCGGTTTCAAAACGAACAAACTGTTTCAACGTGATATTGCATCCATTTTCTTTTGCAACCATATCTACATATTTTGCAACAGACTCTTTGTTTTCAGCTTTCACATAAACCTGCTCTGTCAAACAAACTTCTTTCAATTCTTTGTTAAGACGGCCGATGATCATCTTCTCAATGATCTCATCCGGTTTGTTGGCATTTTTAGGATCATTTTTAGCCTGAGCCAAAAGAACTTCTTTTTCTTTCTCCTTGTACTCTTCGGATACATCTGCAGAAGAAAGATACTTTGGATTCATAGCAGCAACCTGCATTGCAACGTTTTTCAAGCATTCTACAACTGCGTCGCCTGTATTGTCTGTTTCTGCAGCGATCAATACACCGATCTTACCGCCGGCATGGATGTAATCTACAACCATTCCGTTGTCGCAGGATACTTTTTCAAAACGACGGATATTCATATTCTCGCCAATCTTTGCAACCATAGCCGAATGCTTTTCTTCGACTGTCATAGAAGGATCCAGTGCCCACTTCTCAGCCTTCAACGCCTCTACATCCTTCGCATCAGAAGAAACAATCTGATCAACGATTTCTTTTACATATGTCTGGAATACTTCGTTCTTAGCAACAAAGTCTGTCTCAGCATTAACCTCTACCATAGCTGCCTTCTTACCGCCATCTACGACAGTTGTCATAACGATACCTTCTGCAGCAATTCTGCCTGCCTTCTTAGCAGCAGTTGCAAGTCCTTTCTCACGAAGGAACTCCATTGCCTTATCGAAATTACCGTCTGTCTCTGTAAGAGCCTTCTTACAGTCCATCATACCAGCGCCAGACATCTCTCTTAACTCTTTTACCATACTAGCTGTAATAGCTGCCATTTTTTTGTCCTCCTAAACCGATACTTCTTACTCTTCTGCTGCGTCAGCTTCTGCAGATTCAGCTTCCTCTGCCGTCTCTACATCTGCTCCCTGGTTTGCCTCGATAACAGCATCTGCCATCTTAGAAACGATCAGCTTTACAGCTCTGATAGCATCATCGTTACCTGGAATTACATAATCCAGTTCTTCTGGATCACAGTTTGTATCTGCGATACCAACAAGTGGAATACCAAGTGTATGTGCCTCATGTACGCAGTTTCTCTCCTTGCGAGGATCTACGATAAAGATCATGTCAGGGATGTCCTTCATATCCTTGATACCGCCAAGGTTCTTCTCTAACTTCTCCATCTCTTTCTTGATCTGGATAACTTCCTTCTTAGGCAGAACATCAAATGTTCCGTCTGCTTCCATCTCTTCATACTTCTTTAATGTAGCAATACGAGTCTGGATAGTCTTAAAGTTTGTAAGCATACCACCTAACCATCTCTCATTTACATAGTACATACCGCAGCGCTCAGCCTCTGTCTTGATAGACTCCTGTGCCTGTTTCTTAGTACCAACAAAAAGAATGTTTCCGCCATCTGCTGCGATATCTTTGATCGCATTGTAAGCTTCATCTACTTTTCCTACAGATTTCTGAAGATCGATGATATAGATACCATTTCTCTCTGTGTAGATGTACTCAGCCATTTTAGGGTTCCATCTTCTTGTCTGATGTCCGAAATGAACACCTGCTTCTAATAATTGTTTCATTGAAATAACACTCATTTTTCTTACCTCCATATGGTTTTTTTCTTCCGATGACTTCTCCTTTCAGAAAGACTGTCTTACAGGCAGCACCTTTTCCAAAATCCGTCAACGTGTTTTTTCAATCCGATTTATTTTATCATATCATAAACAAAAATGCAAGAACTAATTTTGTTTTGTTATGATTTTTGCAATTTCTTCGTAATCTGCATCTTTGGGAATCTTGTATTTTCCACTGCGGATCTTTTTGGCATATCCGTATTCTTCCAGATACTTATCAAACTCTTTGGCATCTGCAACCAGTCCCTCGTCTTCTAACTTTTTCGTAATTGTCTCCGAAGATAAAACCTCTGTCGGCAGGACAACAACCGTACGCTTTTTCTTCTGATATGCTGAGACGGAAGTAATATCTTCTTTACTTTTTTCCATCTTTTCTCTGCTCTTTTTGTCCTGTTCGGATTCATTGGAGGTGCTTACTGCAGCCTGTGAGGCGGCATTTTCTTTCTGGATCTTCTCCACCGTCTTCTCCAATTCTACCGTATCCGTCTCTCCCTTCGGAAAAACCATACCGATTTTTTTTGCCTCTTTGATCAATTCGCTGTGGTCTGACTGCTGGCGGTAACTGATACATAAAAGAAGCGTCGCAACAATAATTCCTGTGCCTAACCCTCTTAAAAACCATTTCATTTTCACGATTCTACCTCATCTCACTTGTCATATAGTGATAAAACCAATTGTACTTCTCCCTGCCCGACATGCAGAAGTTTGGATATTTCCAATACACTTTTTCCGCGGTGATGCAGTTCGATCATCTGTTTATTGAGTTCTTCTTTATCCTGTTTTTTAACCGGCTTCTCTTCTTTCTGCGCCTGCGGCTTTCTGGCCTTCTTTTCATTTTTCGGCAGTGGCTCTGGCAGCGGGGCTTTCTGATCCGGCTGGGAATGATACAATTGTTTCATTTCTTCTTCTTTGTCCGAGAGCATCTGATACATAAAAACGACTTCTTCATGATTGCGCTCAATTTTTGCCAATATCTGGGAGGAGTATTCTTCAAATTCCATAATTTTCTCATTGCTCTTCCGATTCAGAGNNCTTCAGATATTCTTCTGTTTCTGACAAAACCTGCTCTTTTTTTGACTCCAGTATATCAATCGTCTGTTCGGCAATTTTTCCGGACAATTGACTCGTTTCTGTCGTTTCTTCTGTTGTTGTCTGCTTTTTTCGGTTTCCGGCAAAAAAACCGATAAAAAGAAAAATAAAACCTATAATAATTAAAATAATTTCCATTAAACTCAAAACGGTATCTCCTATTGTTTAAATTGTAACGTCAAAACGACTGTTTGACCCTGCTTTCTTTTCGTCCTCCGGCTCCTCTTTCTTCTTTTTTCGTTTCTTTCCTTTTTGATAAAAAGATTTTCCGGATCCATCAAGATCAAAATTCATTTTTTCTTTCTTTTTTGTCTCCACCGTCCGATGCGAATTGTCTGCAATTTCTTTTTCAAGAATTGCCGCACCACTTTCTGACATATTCTGGATCTGATGCTGCTCTTTTCCCACAATGTTGGATGCTTCCATAGAACGAGATGGTATCGTAACCAGATCAATTGAATTAATAGCCATATTAATTCCTCCTTACTCGCATACTTTCCTTTATAAACCAACCGCCTTTATATCTGCTCCCTCAAGAATGAACTTGCAATGGGTTTCCGTGTCTGAGATCATACGAGACATCTCTTTTATAACAATTTTAGTACCCGAATTCACATTTCCGTTTACACTGATTTTTCCTTTTCCCCGCATGCTCATTGCGCTTTCCAGCATCGGAATACGGTTTTCCATCGTTTCGATTGCATATTGCATTTTAGGCCGCAGATAAGATGCCATTTTCAGATACGTAACCTGTGCTTCGTTTAACCGGATTCCCGCTTTAAGACTTGCCTTGATTCCTCCAAGCACGCGGTCCATCTTACGGATTCCACGTTCTGCTATCTCCAAACGTTTGTTCAGGTCGGTGTATTCTTTGGCGCGTTCAACGTCGGATAAAATTTCTAAAACGGTTAATGTTCCCATTAACGATCCTGTCTGGGTGGCAGTAATATTGGAATAGGAGCATACATGTCCCCCATTGATCAGTCCTTTTCTGCCCAATACAGAAATATCACCCCGGCACTCGACATTACTATGC
>DJNB01000222.1 GCA_002435545.1 Lachnoclostridium sp. UBA6475 | reverse complement strand
TGGAAGATCCCTGACATGACCATTGGAAGCAACCACGGTATAATTACTTCCTAAAAATTTCTTTATTGTTTTGGATTTCGCCGGTGACTCCACAATAATCAAGTTCTTTGCCATACCAAAACTGCCCCCTTGTGTTATATTTTAATATAATTATTTTTCCCAATCTCTTTCACTAAGCCTCGCTTTTGCAAGGAAAGCAACTGTCTGACCAGCACTGCCATAGGAAGCATTGTTTCCTTTTCAATGCAATTGATGTCTTTCGGTTCAAGACTTAAACTAGCATACACCATTTTTTCCTCACTTTCAAGGGAAACTTTTATTTTCGCTAAATTTTTCGTTCTTTTTCTGCGCACGAGCACTCCGTTTGTCTCATAATATTGTATGATATCAGCAGGTTTGGTAACCAAAAAAGCGCCTTGCTGGATCAGCCGGTTGCACCCTTCACTCAACGTGTCACCGATCCTTCCCGGAATGACAAAAATGTCTTTTCCCTGCTCCAATGCCTGGTCTGCCGTGATCAGGGAACCGCTTTTCCGGCGGGCTTCCACAACCAGCACCCCATCTGACAAAGCACTGATCAGCCGGTTGCGCATTGGAAAAAAAACCGGCATTGCCGGCGTTTCCGGCGGATATTCCGACAAAACTCCGCCCTGCTTCAAAATGCTCTCATAAAGCCTTCTATGTTCTTTCGGATAACAGATTTCCGCACTGTTTCCCAGTACCGCATAGGTATTGCCGCCCCCTTCCAAGGCTCCCTGGTGTGCCCATCCGTCTATTCCCCTTGCCATCCCGCTTATGATCCCAATTCCTTCTCCTGCCAGTTCACAGCCAAATCTGCGTGCCGTCTCTCTCCCATAATGCGAGCAGTTACGCGCCCCCACAATGGCGATCCGCACCTCTTCCTGCGGCAGTTGTCCCTTCCAGTAAATTCTTTTTGGAAAATCCGGGATCTGCCGGAATCGTTCCGGATACTGCTCCGAAAAATACGATGCACTATGCATATTATATGAAGCCATTTTTTCCCGCATCGCCCGATAGCGGAATTGTCTTTTGCTATTGATGAGCATTTTCGCTTCACGAGCGCTTACCACTCCGGAATTTACAAACTCTTCTTCTGTCTTTTTATATACCTCCTCCGGTGTTCCAAATTGTTTGATCAGCTTACGTATTGCAGCACTTCCAATCCCCTCAATGCTGCAAAGCCACATTCCATATTCTTCCTCTTTCACTGTTCTCCCCCTCTTTTTCCATCCGGAACCGTATTCCAATATTTCTGATTAATCCCTTTGTACAGAGATGCTTCAAACAAATGTTCTTCTTCTACTTTTTCCCTGCCTGCCAGATCGGCAAGTGTCCTTGCCACCCGGAGAAGTCTCTTTGCGCCCCTTGCCGATAATTCCAGCTGCTCACACAGTTCTTTCCAAAGAATTTTTTCTTTTTTCCCAAGCAGACAATATTTTTCCAGACATTTTCCATCCAGCTCGCTGTTGTATCGGATTTCCTCTTCGCGGTAACGGTACGCCTGCCGCTCCCTGGCGTCCATAACCCGTTCCCTTACTTTCTCGCTCGTCTCCTCTTTTCCCGTTTTTCCCAAAAACACAAAATCTCTTTTTTCCATCTCCACACAGAGATCCATCCGGTCCAGCAGCGGCTCACTTAACCGGGAAAGGTAATTTTGTACCTGCATTGGCGTGCAGCGGCATTTTTCCATATCCGGATAGAATCCGCAGCGGCAGGGGTTCATCGCCCCTATTACCATCATTTTGGCGGGGTATTCAAAACGGTATCCCAGCCTCGACACCTGAATCCTGCCCTCTTCCATCGGCTGTCGTAATATTTCCAGGGTGGTTCTGGAAAATTCCGGAATTTCATCTAAGAATAGAATACCATTTTGCGCCAGTGTAATTTCCCCCGGAAGCGCTTTTGTACCTCCTCCGGCAAAAGCCGCCGGCGAAATTGAGTGATGGGGCGCACGAACGGGTCTTCTGACAACGATCGGTCTTTGTTCATCCAGCAGCCCTGCCACACTATATATCTGGGTAAGTTCAATCATTTCCTTTTGGTGCAGCGGAGGCATGATACCGGAAACCGCTTTTGCCAATAATGTTTTTCCTGTTCCCGGCGCACCGATCATCAAAAAATTGTGCGCACCCGCCACCGCCGTTTCTGCTGCTTTTTTTGCCGTTTTCTGCCCGCAGATATCCGAAAAATCGACTTCCGGGCAGACGGTCATCCACTTTTTCTCTTCCCATTTTCCCACAACCGGAGCAATCTTTATCTTCCCACAGAGATAGTCAATCGCCTCCTGCAGGGTACGAACTCCTATCACATCTATCCCCTCAACAAACGACGCTTCCATGGCATTCGCTGCCGGAAGCATAATAGCCGAGAAACCGGATTCTTTCGCCACAAGTGCCATGGAAAGCGCACCGTGTACGCGGTGAATCCTGCCATCCAGTGACAATTCACCGGCAAATGCCATCTGTTCTGTATCCAAAAGGGGAACTCTGCCGAATGCGGCAATAAGCGAAATCGCTATGGGAAGATCAAAGCCGGAACCGTCTTTTCGAACATCTGCCGGCGAAAGATTTACCGTAATTCGCTTGGGAGGAAAGACAACTCCCGAATTCTGTAATGAGATGCGCACTCTCTCACGGGCTTCTTTTACCGCAGACGCCAAAAGGCCTACCATCTGAAAAGATGGAAGACCGTTCGTAACATCTGCCTCAACAACAATTTTTCGTGCCTCTAACCCAACCAGTCCGGCACTATACACTTTACTATACATAATGATTCTCCTTTTCTTCCAAAAGGAGAAACTGCCTACACAAAGTATAGCATATCTTTTTATTGATTGTCCAGTATTTTTTTGATTTCATCCATAAAGGTATTGACATCCTTAAACTCCCGGTAAATCGACGCAAAACGTACATACGCCACCGGATTTAACGTTTTCAGACGTTCCATGACCACTTCTCCGATATATTTACTGGATACTTCTTTTTCACCAAGATTAAAAATCTCTGTTTCAATCTGATCGACGACCTGATTGATCTGATCAATTGATATCGCCAGTTTGGTACATGACCGGAATATCCCCTGTTCAATCTTATCTCTGTTGTAAGGTTCTCTTGCCAGATCCTTTTTAATGACAACAAGAGGAATCGTCTCCAGCTTTTCATAGGTGGTAAACCGCTTTCCACAGCGTTCACACTGTCTCCTTCTGCGAATGGAACTGTTGTCATCCGCCGGTCTGGAATCGATCACTTTTGTATTATCTTCTCCACAAAACGGGCATTTCATCCTTGTAACCTCTTTTCTATTTTTTCTATCTTTATCATAATCGAAAACTCGCGTGCCGTAAAGTTATTTTTCACAAAAATTGTGTTTTTTTTCAGACGGAAGTTCTACCAGAATGATATCACTTCCGATCTGGCATATACACCGCAGGTCGATGATATACTCTTCCTCTTTTCCAAAAATTCCCATAAATTTACAATTTTTAGGGACGACAATATGGGAAATGCACCCTTTGCACAGATCAAAGATCATATCTTCGACAAATCCGAGCCGCTCCCCGTTGCACACATTGATCACTTCTTTTTCTCTCAATTCACAGATGCGCATAGATCCTCACCTTTTCACAACCCCACTGATTTTCTTTTTATAAATGTATTCAGGAGAAGAATATTTCATTCAATTTGTGGCAAACTAAAAATACAAAAGAAGTGAGGGAAAGACAATGGCACAATACAAAGTTGAAATCTGTGGAGTAAACACCGGAAAACTTCCACTCCTCACCGAAGAAGAAAAACAGATCCTGTTTGATAAAATAAAAAAGGGAGACCGCCGTGCAAGAGATACTTTTATCCACGGAAACCTCCGTCTCGTCCTGAGTATCATCCAGCGCTTTACCAATGCCGGGGAAAACGTAGATGATCTTTTTCAGATCGGATGCATCGGCTTAATGAAAGCCATCGACAATTTTGACACGACGTTACAGGTAAAATTTTCCACGTACGCAGTTCCTATGATCATCGGAGAAGTGCGGCGTTACCTGCGCGACAATAACAGCATCCGCGTCAGCCGTTCACTGCGCGATATCGCTTATAAAGCCATCTACACGAAAGAAGCGCTGATGAAACAGTCGGAAAAAGAACCGACGCTGGAAGAAATTGCTAAAAAATTAGAGTCCACTCCCGAAGAGATCGCGATGGCTCTGGACGCAATACAAAGTCCGGTTTCTCTGTATGAACCGGTTTATTCGGAAGGGGGAGACACCCTTTATATCATGGATCAGATCAGTGATACGAAAAATAAAGAAGAAGGATGGGTCGAAATGTTGTCCCTGCGAGAAGCGATCCGCTCACTTCCCACACGCGAAAAAAACATCATTGAGTTACGCTATTTTCAGGGGAAAACGCAAATGGAAGTAGCCAAAGAAATCCACATCTCACAAGCCCAGGTTTCCCGTCTGGAAAAAAACGCACTGGGACTTATGAGAGAGGAATTACATGAATAAATCTTCTTAACGCAGGGGTTCATTTCTCCTGCGTTTATTTTCAATCTTGTTTTGATACATAATGTCATCGCTTTCTTTCATAAAGCTCTCCAATGTATCCGAAGGTCCCGGAATGCCGACACGATATCCTGCACTTGCATGAACTTCATATGGTTTCCCGGATTTTTTATTATAATTTTCAAGACTTCGGTCAAATGTATACAGCCAGTGTCTGGCATCGTCTTCATCGACATTCATCAGAATTACTTCAAATTCATCCCCGCCAATTCTGGCTCCAATCTGCCCCTGACAGCCGGCTTCATTGATTGCATACCCGACGGCACGCAGAACATTGTCCCCTTCATGATGTCCGAAAATATCATTGACAGGTTTTAATCCATCCGCATCAATGCCGATGACGCACACACTGATCTCTTTTACTTTCGCTTCCAAAAACAGAGGTCTGGCGTAATTTTCAAAACCGCGCCGGTTATATAATCCGGTCATCACATCGCGGATATACATATTTTCCAGTTCATTGATCAGATTATGAAGTTTCTGCTGCACTAAAATCGCCTCGATCGCATTGGCTACCGCGATCGTCCAGCGGGCATAAACCGCCCCTCCATTATCCGGCCGGGAAAACCGATACGCCTCATACCCAAAACAGGTATTCTGATAATGAACCGGTACAAAATAAAAGCACTGTGGCGCCGCATCGATCAATTCATGCGGCAGCAGTTCCTTTCTCGGAAATTCGATATCCAGATTTTCTCCCGGAGCCGACATCACTTCGTGGTCACGAAATCCGACACGCAGATGCATCTTGTCTGTATAGTACTGCATATGTTCCTCCCGTCTATGCCCCAGTTCATCGCACAGGCAGAGATAATAATCGGTAAAGTCTTCAAAGTTGTAAATATACTTTCGAATGACTGCCGGCATATCACATATTTTCCTTATTTTTCCAAAGTCGATGGACATAAAGCTAAACTGCATTTCCATATTATTCAGGCGGAGATTGGAACTGTAATGCATCGAACGCTTTGCAAAATTAACATCCATTTTTTTACAGCCACAGGATTCTTTTGGATAACATTTTGTCTTGGCATAGATCATTTCATTTTGCAGATCCTGCTGGTGCTTGTCGATCAGATTTACCGCCTGATATGCCATATCCTTAAAATCCACTTCCACTGTAGTCAGCGCCGGCTGATAGTATTTTCCTTCTTCTTCGCCGTCGTACCCGGTAACGATAATATCTTCCGGGACACGGATCCCACGCTCGCAAAGGACATCACAGACCGAAAGTGCCATATTGTCATTGGCACAGATAATCGCTTCCGGCCATTTTTCTCCTGCCAGAAAGTAATCGCAAGCCTCGTTGCCCTGATCTTTCCAGAAATTTCCATAGAAAATCCGGTTTTTTCCAATTTCATACCCGTACTCCTGCATGATCCGTTTAAAGCAGGCAAGACGGAAATTGGCATCATAACGCTCTCTCGGACCGGACATGAACGCGATGTCTTTTGCTTTATGTACTTCGATCACATGGCGGATGATCTCTTCCATCGTCTCCCGCTCATCCAGTAAAATATTGTTAATTCCGTTCATTGCCTGGCGCAGCGATACGACCGGGCACCTGGATTCACTGCGGATATGTTCCATAATCTTCTCCTGTGCTCCGTCGATGTTAAACGTATCGGTTGCCAGCACAATCCCCGCAAATTTGGAGTAATCCGGCAGATCAAAGATCCTTGCTTCCCCTTCAAAATATTCCACATTGTCGCCATAACTTCCAAACGAATTGAAAACGGCTACATTGTACCCCTTTGCATACGCCTGTTCTGCGACTCCATGACAAATTTCCTGCTGATATGGTTCATAACTGCTGAAAATAAATAAGCCAATCGTCTTTCTTCCATTTCCAAACATGATTTTCACCTTTCTGTCAACAAATCCTTTTCCGTTGTAAAAACTACACTTTTTCCTATTTTACCTCTTTTTCTCTGCCATGTCAAAACATATTTTTCGGGAATAACAGCCTCTATGAAAAAGAGAAGCCCGGTCTTCCCAGACTTCTCTTTGTATTTCTGTTAATCTCTGTATTTTTAGTACAGTGGATACTTATCCGTCAATGTCTTTACAATTTCCATTGCTTTTGCTTTGTTGGCATTGACATCATCGATCAGCATGGCAATTGCCTCTGCTACCTGATCCATGTCCTCTGTATTAAATCCGCGTGTTGTCACAGCCGCTGTACCGAGACGCACACCACTTGTCACAAATGGACTCTGTGGATCATTTGGAATGGTATTTTTATTGGCTGTGATATTGGCTTCATCCAGCCATGCCTCTACTTCTTTACCGGTCAATCCTTTATTTACAAGGTCAACAAGCATCAAGTGGTTATCCGTACCACCAGATACGATATCGATACCACGTGACATCAGACCTTTGCAAAGTGCCTGTGCATTGGCTACAATATTTTTACCGTATTCTTTGAAACTTGGATCCAGTGCTTCTTTGAAGCAGACTGCTTTTGCTGCGATCACATGCATCAAAGGTCCTCCCTGGATTCCCGGGAAGATGGCTTTGTTTAATTTGTGCTCTGTCGCAAATTCTTCGCTGGAAAGGATCATACCGCCACGAGGTCCGCGAAGTGTCTTATGTGTTGTCGTTGTCGTTACATGCGCGTATGGGATCGGGCTTTCATGTACGCCGGCAGCTACCAGACCTGCGATATGTGCCATATCCACCATCAGGAAAGCACCTACTTCATCCGCGATCTCACGGAAACGTTTGAAATCGATCTTACGGCAGTAAGCACTTGCTCCTGCGATGATCATTTTCGGTTTGCACTCTTTGGCAATGCGCTCTACTTCATCGTAATCGATGAATCCTGCGTCATTGACGCCATAAGGTACGATATGATAATAGGTTCCTGAAATGTTTGCAGGGCTTCCATGTGACAAATGTCCGCCGTGGTCAAGATTCATACCCATAACCGTCTCACCCGGTTTAACAAGGGCAAAAAATACTGCCATATTTGCCTGTGCACCGGAGTGTGGCTGAACATTCACATACGTACAGCCAAACAGTTTTTTGGCACGCTCTCTAGCCAGATCTTCGATCATGTCTACGTACTGGCATCCGCCATAATAACGTTTTCCCGGATACCCTTCTGCGTATTTGTTGGTGCAGGTACTTCCCATCGCTGCCATAACCGCTTTGCTTACAAAGTTTTCCGAAGCGATCAGTTCGATATGATCATTTTGACGATTTGTCTCAAGTTCCATCGCTTTGGCAAGTTCCGGATCTGCTTTTACTACTTCTTCAAATGAATACATCTCTTACTCTCCTTTATTATTTTATAGAAAGTGCTGCAAGTGCAGAATACACTTAACCATGCACTTAAGCCTCATCAATTGCTTTTCCGATATCATGTCTCATGTATTTGTTCTCAAAAGAAATCCATTCCGTCGCTGCATAGGCATTTTTACGGGCTTCTTTCAGATCTTTTCCTTTGGCAGTCACGCCAAGAACACGTCCACCATTCGTAACGATATTTCCGTCCGCATCAAATTTGGTGCCGGCGTGGAAGACATAATATCCGTCTTTTCCCTCAAAGTTCTCAAATCCTGTGATCACTTTGCCCTTCTCATACTGCAGCGGATAACCATCCGAAGCCAGTACGACACAGACTGCCGCGTTGTCCTCAAACTGCAGGTCAATCTCGTCCAGCCGTCCATCGATGCAGGCATTCATCACATCCACGATGTCATTTTTCATACGCGGAAGAACAACCTGCGCCTCCGGATCGCCAAAACGTGCATTGTACTCAAGCACTTTCGGGCCATCTTCTGTCAGCATCAATCCGACAAACAGGATTCCAACAAAATCTCTTCCCTCTGCCTTCATGGCATCCATTGTCGGCTGGTATACCTTTTCTTCGCAGAAACGCTGCACGTCTTCATTATAAAACGGACTCGGAGAAAACGTTCCCATACCACCGGTATTGAGTCCCTCATCGTTGTCTTTGGCACGTTTGTGATCCTGCGCACTTGTCATCGGTTTGATATGCGTACCGTCACAATAACACAATACGGACACTTCGCGTCCGGTCATAAATTCTTCAATGACGATCTGATTTCCGGCATCACCAAACTGTTTGTCAAGCATCAGCGTTTTGACACCTTCTTTGGCTTCTTCCAATGTATTGCAGATCAATACCCCTTTTCCGAGTGCCAGACCATCCGCTTTCAATACGATCGGCATCTTTGCCGTCTCCAGATAAGCAAGCGCGGCTTCCGGAGAATCAAAATTCTCATAGGCGGCAGTCGGAATGCCGTACTTTTTCATCAGATCTTTGGAAAATGCCTTGCTTCCCTCGATGATCGCTGCATTTTTTCTCGGTCCAAAGACACGCAGACCGCGTTTTTCAAATACATCTACGACACCGCCAACCAGCGGATCGTCCATTCCGATGATCGTAAGGTCAATTCCCTTTTCTTCTGCAAAATCTGCCAGTTTATCAAATTCCATCGCACCAATGTCCACACAGGTTGCCAGTCCGGCAATTCCCGCATTTCCAGGGGCACAATAAATCTCGTCTACCTGTTTGCTCTTCGCTGCACTTGCCGCGATCGCATGTTCACGTCCACCGCTTCCTACAATCAGTACTTTCATTGAAAAGTCCTCACTTTCCTATTTATGTTTTACAATTCCATTTACAATTTCAATCCGGTCATTGGCAATATCGTCGATCGCCTGTGGCAAAATGTGCCACTCTGCCTGCTCCATCACTCGTTTTTGAAGGATTTCCGGCGTGTCATCATCCTGTACTTCCACTGCTTTCTGGACAATGATCGGACCGCCGTCCGCAATCTCATTGACAAAATGAACGGTTGCTCCCGTCACTTTGTTTCCTCTCGCCAGCACACTTTCATGCACTTTCAGTCCGTAATACCCCGGACCGCAGTGTGCCGGGATCAGCGACGGATGAATATTGATCATCCTGCCGGCATAATGAGATACGAGATTTTCCGGTAAAATAACCAGAAATCCGGCCAGCACGACCAGTTCAATCTCATATTTTTCCAGAAGCGAGATCATCGCTTCTCCGTATTCTTCTCTTGTAGAATAATCTTTCGGAATCACACATTCACTGTGAATTCCACTCTTTGCCGCACGCTCAAGGGCATACGCTCCCGGTTTGTTGCTCACAACAAGTTCCAATGTCGTATTGGTGATCTTTCCTGCCGAAAGACTGTCGATGATCGCCTGGAGATTCGTTCCTCCACCGGATACCAAAACTGCTGTCTTCATGCCATCACCTCAATTATAATAATGTGATGCCTTTTTCGCCAGCTGCGATCTCGCCCATGATATATGGCACTTCGCCTGCTGCACGAATGGCTTCTACGGTCTTATCTACATCGTTCTTATCTATGGCTGTGAGCATTCCCACACCCATGTTATATGTATTAAACATGGCTGTCTCTTCGACATTCCCATCTTTTGCCAGCATCTCAAAGATCGGCGGAATGACAAAACTGTCTTTCTTAATATTGGCATGGGTTCCCTCGATCAGCATACGAGGAATGTTTTCATAAAATCCACCACCTGTGATATGGCTGCATGCTTTGATCTTAACACCGGCTTCTTTAATCGCTTTCAGTGCTTTTACATAAATTTTTGTCGGTGTCAGAAGGGTCTCTCCAAGCGTCCCGGAAAGGGATTCATAATGACGGTTGAGTGCCTCTGTATTCATCGAAAATACCTGGCGCACCAGAGAATATCCGTTGCTGTGAATACCGGAAGACGCCATACCAACAAGCACATCTCCTGCTTTCAGTTCTTTTCCGGTAATCATGTCTTTGCGGTCTACCACGCCGACGGAAAATCCTGCCAAATCATACTCATCTGCCGGATAGAACCCCGGCATCTCGGCAGTCTCTCCACCGATCAATGCGGCTTCTGACTGACGGCATCCTTCGGCTACTCCGCTTACGATCTTTGCGATCTTTTCCGGTTCATTTTTTCCGCATGCAATATAATCAAGGAAAAATAATGGTTCACCACCGGCACAGGCAATATCGTTTACACACATTGCCACGCAATCGATTCCAATGGTGTCATGCTTGTCCAGAAGAAATGCAATCTTTAATTTGGTTCCCACGCCGTCTGTACCGGAAACCAATGTAGGCTCTTCCATTCCCATAAATTTTTTCATGGAAAATGCACCGGAAAATCCTCCGATATCGGTCAAAACTTCTGGTCTCATTGTCGAAGCGATGTGCTCTTTCATCAAAGAAACTGCTTTGTATCCTGCTTCAATATCTACGCCTGCTTTCTTGTAATCCATTTTTAACTCCTTCTCGCGCGAAAAATTGCGCATTGTATTAGTATTTGCGGTTTACGCATCAAAATTACTTCTATTATAGCATAGAACTCAGCGTCGGTCAAAAGTTTGTTGCATTTTCTTTTGCATTTTTCCGTTATTTCTGTTACAATTAGAATTGGTTTAAAATGTAACGAATCCGTTACGTTTTAAAAATACGTTCTTTGAAAGGAAAAGAGAAAATGGAAAACAAAGGAACAATTTTATCCTATCGTCCGGACATCCGGGTGGTAGATGCGACAATTCGCGATGGTGGACTGGTAAACGATTTTCGTTTTACCGATGAATTTGTGAAAAATCTATACCAGGCTAACATCAAAGCCGGGGTTGACTATATGGAGTTCGGCTACAAAGCATCCAAAGATATTTTTGACGAGAAAGATTTTGGACCATGGAAGTTCTGTAATGAGGAAGACATCCGCCGTATCGTCGGCGACAATGATTCCGATATGAAGATTGCCGTGATGGCAGATGTCGGAAGAACAGATTTCCGCCGTGATATCATTGATAAGAGCGATAGTGTGATCGATCTGATCCGAATTGCTACTTATATCAATACGATTCCGGCAGCGATCGAAATGATTGAATACTGTCATGACAAAGGATACGAAACCACGATCAATATCATGGCCATTTCCAACGACAACGATGCCGATATCGACGAAGCACTTGAACTTTTCGGACAGAGTCCGGTAGACGGAATCTATATCGTAGACAGTTATGGTGCGATCTATCCGGAGCAGATGCGTAAACTGGCTGACAAGTATCTTTCGTTTGGTGAAAAGTACAATAAATTCATCGGAATTCATGCACATAATAACCAGCAGCTTGCGTTTGCCAATACGATCGAAGCACTGACCCGCGGTGTCAGCTATCTTGACGTAACCGTAAGCGGCATGGGTCGTGGAGCCGGCAACTGCGCCAGCGAGATCCTTCTTGGCTTCCTGAAAAATCCAAAATACAATATCCTTCCGATCCTGGATATTTTGGAAAAAGAGATTGAGCCACTTAAGGAACAGGGTATCGTATGGGGGTATAACATCCCTTATCTTCTGACCGGACAGCTGAATCAGCATCCGCGTACTGCCATCGCAGCTACGAAGGAGAAAAGAAAAGATTACCGCAATTTCTATGTCGAATTAGTAGATTACAAATAAAAAACGTGTGCCGGAAGACACACCTCTTTGAAAAAGCCGGGCTGACAGAATTTGTCAATCCGGCTTTGCTTTTTATTCTTCATTCTCTTCCATCCAATTCGTGAAAGAAGCATCTTCCGTTTCTTCTTCCGGCAGAATTTCTTCCGGGATTTGTCCCCCCGCCAGTTCTCCGGCTGCCATCTCACGCATTACTTCACGCTCTGCCTCTTCCTTAAAGTTATCAATCGTTTCCTGGTTGAGGATTGGCAGTTCTTCCAGCGATTCAATCGCAAAATACCGCAAAAATTCT
Source organism: Lachnoclostridium sp. UBA6475 (assembly GCA_002435545.1). Taxonomy (GTDB): domain Bacteria; phylum Bacillota; class Clostridia; order Lachnospirales; family Lachnospiraceae; genus Eubacterium_F. The sequence continues at coordinate 1,548 of DJNB01000222.1, read as the reverse complement.
TCGGTCGTGGCAAACAGGATCGGCCGTCCCGGCGCATCCAGTCTGCCGGCCTCACAGATCAGATTGTACTCGATCAGTTTGTTGACCGCATGGTCGCATTTGACCCCTCGTATTTTCTCGATCTCGATACGGGTGATCGGCTGTTTGTATGCGATGATCGACAGCGTCTCTAACATGACATCGGTTAATACATGCTTTTTCGGCACATGGGCAACCTTGATCAGATACTCATACATTTCCGGTTTTGTACAGAGCTGAAAGGAACCGTCCAGTTCAATGATGCGGATCCCGCGGTCTTCTTCCTCATATCGTGTCATCATACTGCGGATCAGACGACGGATCGTATCTTCATCATGTTCTACGGCAGCTGCGATCCGTTCTACCTCGACCGCTTCGCCCATTGTAAATAAAATGGCTTCAATGACTGCCTCTAATTCTTTTATACTCACTTTTTATTCCTCGCTTTCTTTCCGCTTGTCCTCTTTTTCCCGATAGGTGATCAAAATATCGTCAAATATATTTTCCTGCACGATCGTAAGTTTTCCCATCTTCATCATTTCCAGTATTCCTAAAAAAGTAACGATCACATAGGTTTTCCCGGAACCATTTTCCAATAATTTCCGAAAACTGAACGTCTTATGTTCTTTGGCATAAGAATCCAGAAATACGATGTGATCTTCCAGACTGATCTCTTCTTTCTCAATCTCTCCGAATTTGCTTCGGATCGGGTCGATCTTATCTACCTGTTTTTTCATCACCGAGTTAAAGATCCCCTGTAATTTTGCCAGTGTCACATCACTGAGCAGATCTTCGATCGGGACATCTTCTTTGAAATCCTGAATCTCTTCCGGTATGCTCGGCTCCTTAAACACCATTCTGCCGGCATCCACCTGCCGGTCTTTCAGTTCGTAAGAAGCATATTTGTACATTTTATATTCCAGGATCCGTTCTACCAGTTCCTGTCTTGGATCCTCAAATTCTTCCTCTTCTTCTTCCTCTGCCGGAAGGAGCATTTTCGACTTGATGCGCACGAGTGTCGCCGCCATTACGAGAAATTCACTCATCACATCCATATCCTTTGTATCCATCTTACTGACATAATCGAGATACTGCTCGGTGATCAAAACAATGGGAATGTCATAAATATCCACTTTGTTTTTTTCAATCAGATGCAGCAGCAGATCCAAAGGTCCTTCAAAAACCTCTAATTTCACAGGGATTCCCATCGTTTCACTTCCTCTCTAATGATTTTTTCTTCCCCGGCCGCACCCGGAGTACCGTCACCTCCGGCCGGTTAAAAAACCGAAACGGCAGATGATGCGTTCCCAGTCCGCGGCTCACGAGCATAAACGTCTCGTCCTCTTTAAAAACGCCCTCGTAATATTTTGGAAATAATCGGAAATCCGGTCCGATCACACCGCCGAAAAACGGCAGGATCATAATCCCTCCATGCAGATGGCCGGAAAGCACCAGATCCGGATTCCAGCTGTGATATACCGGAAAATACGTCGGATTATGTGCCAGCAGAACCGCTGTCTCGCCCTCTTT
>DJNB01000098.1 GCA_002435545.1 Lachnoclostridium sp. UBA6475 | reverse complement strand
CAACTAACGTTGGAAAGAACCAAACTTCTCTTGACAAAGCCCCACATTAGGTATACAATTGTTATTAACAAATGTATACCTAATGAAAGGATGATTACTTATGGAAAAAATTCACTTGTCTAATGCAGAATGGGAGATCATGAATATCCTCTGGAAATTTCCCGAAGCGACGATAACACAGATTGTAGCGGAGTTAAATAAAAAGAAATTCTGGGATAAACATACGGTCATCACACTCCTTAGCCGCATGGAGAAAAAGGGGGCGGTCGAGTACCGCAGAAATGGCAGGGCAAAAGAATATTATTCGATCATTTCACAAAAAGAAACGGTGCTGGAAGAAACGGAACAGTTTTTGGATCGGGTGTATGAAGGAAGCCTGAGCCTGCTTGTGAACTCATTTTTGAGCAGTAAAAAGGTTAGCAGGGACGAACTGGATGATCTTTATGAGATTCTTCAAAAGGCGGAAAGAGAGGAAGATAAATGACGATGATCCTTTTGGAATCCAGTCTGATGATCGTGTTCATGCTGGCTTTCCGCATGTTGTGCCGCAATGTATTGTCTCCCCGAATCGTATACGCACTTTGGCTTTTCACGGCGTTCCGTATGCTGCCGGTGGAATGCCTATTTGGACGAGATATTCACATGCTCTCGCTCAACGCATTTTCCCGTCTTTTTGGAAAAATTCCGTTTTTGCGGGACGTTTGGTTTGAGTTTTCGATGGTTCGGATCCCGTGGTATCTTCTTGTAATATGGGGACTTGGAAGTGTCGCTGTTTTTTTATATCAACATTTTATCAACTTCAGATTCGAAAGATTTTTGTATGAAAATAGAGTGCAGATTGAGGATGAAAATGTTCCGTTTCCGCTGTATTATGTGCCGGAGATTCGTTCCTCGTGCGTGTTTAAGGTGAAGGGGAAAATAGGAATTTATCTGATGCCGGAGATTCTTGATCAGCCGGACATTTACCGGACAATTTTGCAGCATGAAATGTGTCATATCCGCGCAAAAGATCTTTTTTGGGCAAAACTGCGAATGATTTTTATCGCTATTTACTGGTTCAATCCGCTTGTATATATCGCGGCAATTTTGTCGAAAGAAGACTGTGAAATGGCGTGTGACGACCGCGCCGCTGCGGCGTTACAGATGAAAAAAACAGAGTATGGAAAAATATTATTAGATGCCGTAAATGTTGACAAAATCCGAACAAAAGAAGATGTATTTTGTACCGCAACAATGATGGTTTCTTCGAAAAATGCACTGCGTGTCCGGGTCAAACGTCTGGCAGGGAAAGAACCCCGTAAAGCTGTCTCTGTTTTTGCTTGTTCTGCGTTTGTATCAGGTTGTATTTTACTAGGATTTCTCAGTAACACAAATACCATTGCAAGAACGCCGGAACAGACGATACGACAGTATGTTTACTATTCTAATACAGATTGTCAGGCAGGAATGATGGAGTTGTCTTTGTATAAAAAATGGGACTATTTATTTCCGAATGCACTGGATGGAAAAATTGTTTCCATAAAGAAAATTCAGGGAAATGATGCGGCACGTCATTTGCAGAATGTTTCAACGAATATTTCCGGCAAAAAGGAATGGTATGAGGTGGAAATGGAAGTGCAATACGAGGAAATGGTGCGTCGCGAAAAGCACATTGTGGCGTTGATGAAAGAAGATGGGGACGAATGGATGGTAGATTGGCGGTAGAGATTCGATTTAGAGTTCTGCGGGAGATGAGGCAGGTATCAGGACGAGGACAAGATGCTTTCCAAACTGGCATTGCCTAATCGGAAATTCGGTAGAAACAAACGGCTTAGTATAGTTATAATGTATAGAAAAACGGAGGAGGGATCCTATGAGTAAAAAATATATTACAGGGTGCATACTGAGCCTGATGATTGTGATGGGACTGGCTGTTGGAACTCTGCCACAGACAGTTGCTGCCGAACAGTCCGAAGAGCAGGATTCAGGAGCGGAACATGTGTTAAAAGAGGAAAATAACTGGGATATCAAAGACGAGTTGATTATGCCGGGCGAGTCATTTTATACAAAACCGAAATATGAATTTTCGTATGAAAAATTACAGGCCGGAGTGGAGCATTTTACTGCGTGGCCAAGATATCTTCATGCGGCAATTACATTAAATAAGCCGGATGGAGATGAAAACGGAAAAGTAAGGTGGCATACGGATACTTTGGTGAGGAGTACGGTCGACACCTCTAAAGTTGTTTCTTGTGGCAGTAATTCGTATAATGTGATAAAGATGGCTTATGACAGGGGCGATCTGTCGACACTTCAAGGCGACGAAACATGCAAAGATACTTTACAGGCCGCACTAAAAGGGCAAACGACAGCAAATGCTGGTTATCAAAATAACACAGGGCTTCCGATGGTTTTAGAGCAGGTCAGCGGAAGCTCTACGATGGACGAAGGATCGGTTTATGGAGGCGAGTATGGAGGAGATCTGCTTGTAGATGCGTTTTCTACGCACAATTGGGGCTGTGCCATTCGTTTTTATGAGCCTTATTATATGCTGTCTTATGAACTTGATGGAGTAGACGGAGAATTTACCGAGGAAGAAAAAAAGGCATTGCCGGACCGGTATTATATTCAGCGGGAAAAACAGGAATTTAATCTGCCGAATCCGGTGCGCGCCGGACATCATTTTGTTGAAT
>DJNB01000023.1:10385-27226 GCA_002435545.1 Lachnoclostridium sp. UBA6475 | reverse complement strand
CCAATTCCTCTTTTCCCCTCTTCCGGCATGACCGCCTCCCTTCCCAAAGTCATGCCATATCCCTGTTTTCCCTCTCCCGGCATGACCGCCTCCCTTCCCAAAGTCATGCCAATTCCTCTTTTCCCCTCTTTCGGCATGACTGCCTTCCTTCCCAATGTCTTGCCACGCTTTCTAAACCATATTCCAAGGCAACCTGTTCACAAAAAAACAGCCTGTCGGACAATTTTCATTGTCCTGACAGGCTGCCCTCACTTTTCACTTTATTTCACTACATCCGGCAATGTCTTAAATGCCTCAATTACCGCATCTACCGACAATTTATCGACCAAGAAGTAATCCATTCCATTTTTGTCAACACGGTAGAAATTTGTACCGTCATATGGGCGGTAAGTCACTGTCACGTCGCGGTTTGCCTCGTGGTATACGACCTTTAATACCGGTTTGTCGCTTGCCGGTTTCACATCCTTTTTGGCAAACGAGGAGAACTCAAGGAGGTAGGCTTTCGAATACGGAGAAAGGAAATCATCTTCCTTGTCGTCCGGTACTTCTTTGCCATTGACCGTCCATATATTGGTTTCCTTGCCGGCAGAATTTTTCTTGCCGGTTGAGGTACGGGTCACGGAAATCTTCTGATCGCCGATCGTAACATCATATCCGTCAATGTCCGTTGCCAGTGTGGAATAAATACTGTGATCCATATACGTATACGCATCGACTGTCAGCATCGACTCCAGCGTATCTTTCGCCATCAGATATACATTGTGGTTGTCTTTCAGGCGTACATAGAAATTGTTACCATCTTTTGTCTTATTACCGACAAGCAGGGTATATCCTTTGTTGATACGGTCTTTCTCCGGCACCAGATTTGCCTTGTTTTTGATATTGTTTTCCCCGGTTGTACGGGAAGAACTATCGGTCGGTGCTTCCGTCGCCGACGGCATCGTGTAGCCATCCGGTACGGCAAAATATTTGACCTCGATCTCTCCTGCCGGATCGGCATCCGTCAGACCGTATTTCTTCAATTTTTTGCTTCCATATTCTACCAGATCTCCGAGCGTAACGTCCGTAAAGGAATCCTGTAACGTCGTCCAGTCATTGGTAGAGGAACCGGCCAGTGCCTTTTTGTAAGGCTTCGAAATGATCCAGTTTGTATACGCATCAATCTTTTCGTCGTCCGGCACCACTTCCGCTTTGAACGTCGAAACGCCCTTATTCTTTACTTCAATGGAAGTCAGATATTCGGAATCAATGGAATCGATCGTATCTTTTTGGATCAGGCTGTTTTTCGTGATATCAAATTTGCTGCAAAATGTCTCCGTAAAGGCATACACCTGTGCGTCGTCTCCATAGACACCATATTTTCCGCCGTTATCCGGCACGCTGGAACCAAACTTAAAGGAATATGTCTGTCCATCGCTTGTCGTAAACGTTACTGTCTGCTCCGGGTTTTCCAGACCATAATCGGAAAGAGAAGTGTCCGCCGCCTGAATCTTCTGGGAGGCCTTCACCGGACTGATACTTCCGATCAGACTGTCTACCTGATCCGAATCTACCGGAATTGAAGCATCATCGGCAAATTTCCACGAATCTCCCTCTTTTTTCAGATGAATCTCTGTCTGCCGCTTTCCATCTGTGATAGAACCCGACGTGATAGAAATCTCTGACACATTGTCTTTTTCTATATTGATCACTTCTACGGTGTTCGTTGTCGTATCCTGCGCTCCATTTTCATCCGATGTATCACTCTCGCCCTTCGGAACGAAAATATAGGCACAGACCATCGCTGCCAGCAAAAGAAGCAAACCAATCACCGTAAGCAATTGTTTTTTCCCTTTGCTCATCAGTTCTTCCTCCTTTTGATCCAGATAAATAATCCGATTCCGAGAAGGATCAGCGGAATGAGTACTACGAGCAGAACCGTAAAGAAGATTATGTCACTTTCCTGAATCTGTACTGTCTCCTGCTGCAGACTTCTTGTTGGAATTGCCAGTGTCGTTGTCTCTTCGCCGGACAGGTACGACAGGGAATTCAGCAGCACTGTACGGTTACCAAACTGGTTCGTCTCCAAGAACGTGGAGGTTTCAAAACTAACCGAACCAAATACTACGATCTCCGTAGCATGCCCCGTTCCTTTGGTCTTCTCTGCATACGAATCCTTAATCGAAAGAGCGACACTAAATGGCCCATTGATATCGTCGTCCTCTTTGTCTACGGTCTGCGATTTGATGTTCGTCTTTGCGTACGCACTGTCTGTCGTAGACATCATATTTTCTACCGTCAATGTACTTCTTACATCACTCTGTACCGTCATACCCTTACAGATTGGAATAACGACCTTCTGTGTATCCGTAACGTCTTTTGTCAGATCGCTGTCTTCCATCGTCGGCGTCAGATACATCGGATACTGGGAAGAGTACGAACCTTCGGAATCAATGATATAACCATCGCATACATTGACACCGTAATCGGAAAGCAGTTTGTAAAAATATGTCATTTTCTCAGTTGTCGTAGGATAGAGGAAGAACATTGCCTTTCCGCCTTCCTTCAGATAACTTGACAACACCTTATACTCCGCTTCCGTAAAATCATACTGTGGTCCATTGATCAAAAGGATACTGCAGTCATCCGGCACACTTTCTGCGGACTCCGTCGCAAGTTCCTTCGTATCAATATTCGATTTATTCAAAACATCTTTAAATGTCGAGTCCATTTCCTGCTCACTGTGACCGGACGTATAATAAAGAGTTGTTGAATTTGCAGATGTCACACTCTGGATCGCTGCCGTAATCTGTCCCTCTGCATCTAATGTACTGACCTCCTGTGACATCGTCTGATAATTCATTTCTTCCACAAGCATATCGGACTGACTTACCAGTTTGCTCTTTCCATTTGTCTCATTGACAACAATGACATCATTGCTTTGAATTTCTTCATCCGTATAGGATTTGGAAAAATTTGGATAAACAACCGGGTCTTTTTTCACTACTTTTACAGAACCAAGTCCATCGTAATTATCCACTACTTTTTCAATCTGTGTCACTTCGCTGCCGTCCTGACACATGTAATACAACGTTACTTTATCTTTAATCTTGCTGACAAGATTTGTCGTATCCTCTGTCAGGGTAAACATTTTCTGACTACTGAGGTCTACGGTAATATTCATTTTATTTATAACCAGATTCAGTCCTATGACAAGAATGATCACGATCACCATGACCAGCGTCTGGTAGCCGCCCATCTTAAACTTACGGCTTTTAAAACTATTTTTTATGCCTTTCATGTTTCCTCCAATCCGAAGCGTCCTTAATTAAAACGTTTCTTTTTAATTCTTTGAATGGTAATAAATACAAACAAAAATGCAACGCTGACATAATAAACCAGAGCGCTTACATCAAAAATACCATACATAAAATTCTGATAACGATCTGTAATAGAAATCTGACCAAGTACATTACCAATCAAACCATCAAAACTCTCTGTCTTTAAAAGAAACAGAATAACCAAAGCCGCCTCTGCCAGCACACCAATGATAGCTGCGAGCCAGCCATTGTGGATCCAGTAATACAGTCCTACGGAAAGTACCAGGATAAGGACAGCAAGGAACCAGAATACGAAAGTATGTCCGGAAGGAAGCAGGTTTGCAAGGCCTGTCATAAGATACGTAAAGATCATAATGACACCCGATGCCACTGCCGCGATCACCTGACTCTCCGTCAGCGAGGAGATAAACATACCGATCGCAATATACGCAGCTCCCAAAAGGAAGAAACCCAATATGCTTCCGTATGCGATAGCAAAATCAACCGTTTCCGTCCCTGTCGCCACCTGTTTTACAAGTCCTGACAGGATCAGTGGATACAGACACACGATAAGCATCGCGATCCCAAACAATGTGAGCAGCGCCAGATATTTTCCAAGAATGATCTTTGTGATCGAAACCGGCGAAGTGTACAGCAGCTGATCCGTCTTCTGGCGGTTTTCTTCTGCGATGATACGCATCGTAAGAACCGGCACCAAAAGCAGGATAAAAAACAATTCCACATTGCTCAATACCAATGAAAAATTGGTATATCCGCTCATCAGATTGTATACCATAAAAAACAATCCGGCCAAGACCAGAAAGAACGCAATAAATACCCATCCGATCACAGAGGTAAAATAGGATTTTAACTCCTTTTTATAAACTGCAAGCATGTTATTGTTCCTCCTTTTCTTCACTCTGCTCCGCGCGTTCTTTTGCTCTTTCTGCTTCTTTTTCCGCAGCCTCTTCGCGCTTTGCAAGTTTTTGTCTCATTTTCTTCTTCTCATCTTTACTCATTTTTCCGCCATACTGCTTCGTACCCTCTCCGGTCAGACGAAGGAATACTTCTTCCAGTGTCGGTACTTTATGGTTCAGTTCGAGGATCGGACATTTCGCATCTGCCAGTTTATAGAACAAGGCTTCGCGGATGTCATCCTCGATCGAAGTAGACAATTCCACCTGATAAACTTCTTTCGTATCCGTGCCAAGAATCTTTGACTCAATCACTTCTTCGAAAGAATCGATAATACTCTTAATAAGATCTTTATTTCCTTTTATTGTCAATGTCAGATCATTGGTCTGTGCAATATGCGAGGAAATATTTTCCGGTTTATCATACAGGATCAACTGTCCCTGATTGATAATGATGATCTGGTTACATACCGCACTTACTTCCTGCATAATATGCGAACTCAGAAGAATCGTATGATTTTTGCTGAGTTCCGTGATCAGGTTACGGATCTCTATGATCTGCTTTGGATCCAGTCCTACCGTAGGCTCGTCTAAGATCAAAATGTCCGGATCTCCAAGCATTGCGCCGGCAAGTCCCACACGCTGTTTGTATCCTTTGGACAAATGCTTGATCAGCCGCTCGGATACATCCAGGATCTTCGTAGATTTCATAACATAACGAAGCTTTTTATCTTTTTCGGATGCTTTCACTTTTTTCAGATCTGCCACAAAATTAAGATATTCTCTTACTTTCATATCCGGATATACAGGAGGCTGCTCCGGAAGATATCCGATGCACGCTTTTGCCTTTTCCGGGTCATCATAGATATCATACCCATTTACTTTTACTGTTCCGCTTGTCGCAGATATATAACCGGTAATAATATTCATGGTCGTCGATTTACCTGCACCATTTGGTCCCAGAAAACCTACTATCTGCCCTTTGTCTACCGTAAAGCTCAGATTATCAACGACATTCCGGTCGCCGTACCGCTTTACTAAATTTGTTACTTCAATCAAAACCTTAACCTCCTTAAATCGGACTAATACAAAATACTTTTTTATTGTACTATCTTTATGTTACCAAAATGTGAACGATTGCAAAACGAATACCACTTTTTGTCCCAGTGCCGCCTGTACGACACAGCCAAGTACGACAGCCGCGATAAAACCGCCCTGAATCGCATTTTTGTACTTTCTTTTTTTCTCCAGACAGCCATAAAAAAAGATCACATAGGCAGGCACAAAAAAGAACATATGCGGCACCGCAGACGCCACACAGCAAAAAAAGCCTTTCACTCCCATATGCATACACATAAGCGTCATTAAAAAACCGGCCTTTGCCCCTTCCCAGACGATAAAAACCCGAAACACCCCTCGGTTCCACCTTGTATTTCCTGCCAAAAAGATGACAAAAGCGGCCTTTCCCCGCTTCCATAACGTATACAAAAAAGTGGACACAAACGGCATTTCTTCTGTTATCCAGATTTTTACATTCTGCCACAATTCTTCATACGCCTCTGCCGCTGCTTCCCGGCAGAGGAAATAAAGAATACCGCCACTAAAAAAACCGGTCAGGAAAAACAAAACTGCCTTCCTTTTCCGGTCTTTTATAAAATCAAATAAAGTCATACAACTCCTCCCTTTGCCTGTCCTTTATCATATCCTATGCCGGGCAAAGGAAAAATAGTACACCGATTATTTTCTCTCTTTGGTCTGATATGCCATCACCGCAGCAATTGTCTTGGAATCCGTGATCTTTCCTGAGAAGATCATTTCATTGAGTTCTTCAAATGTATATCTGCGGATGTCAACAAACTCATCTTCATCGAGATGCTGTTTGCTTGGGATCAGATCTTTTGCCACATAAATGGCAATTTTTTCGCTTGTATACGCAGCTGCCGTATGGATATCCACAAGATGTTCCAGACTTCCTGCACGGAATCCGGTCTCTTCTTCCAGTTCTCTCGCCGCACAGACCGCAAAATCTTCTTCCACACTGTCACGTCCGCCCGCCGGAATCTCAATCATAATATCATCGATGGCACCACGGTATTGTGTCACCGTAAGCACTTTTCCCTCGGCATCGATCGGAAGAACCGCAGAAGCCCCTTTATGTTCAATGTGATCCCAGGAAACTTCATGTCCCGCCGGTGTCCGTAACTTTAATTTGTAAAAATCTATGATCCTGCCATGATAAGCAAGTTCTTTTCCTAAAACTGTAAATTTCTCCATAATTGCTCCAATCCGGAGGTATTGCACTCCTATTCCATCTCTGCCAGTGCCGACAACACATCCAGCAGATAATCATAATTTCGTTTTGCCGATGAGATCGAAAGCCTCTCTTTTACCGTATGAATATCCTGAATCTCCGGTCCCATCGAAACAATGTCAAGATTTGGCATTTTCTTTAAAAGAATGCCGCATTCCAGTCCGGCATGAATGCCCTCGACACGCGGGCTTTCTCCAAACCGCCTTTCATAACAGGAAGTCATCACTTGGCGAAGCACCGAATCCTGCTTATAATCCCATGCCGGATATTCGCCGCGAACCGTCACATTGGCTTTGGCTGCTCCGTTAAAAATATGGGCAGCCAATGTCCGCACCTGCGAAACCATATACTCTTTGTAGGTCTGTTTCTGGCTCCGCACCGAATACGACATCTGAATTTGTCCGGCGCCGGTCTTCACAATCCCAAGATTCAAGGAACTTTCAACCATTCCCGGAACCTGGGCACTCATTACCTGCACCCCGGTAATCGTAAGGTTCAGATAGTCTAACAGTTGTTTGGTGAAACTACCGGAAAATACTTCCATTTCCGTTCTTTCGCCCGGAATAATATCTATCGTAAGATTCGGCTCTGCTGCTACAAATTCCTGACACAACTGCTCTTTTGTCTGCTGTAAACGGTCACAGACCGCAGATACCTCTCCGGTACAGAGAATCGTTGCGGCTGCTTTTGGCGTAATGACGTTGTCTTTATCGCCACCGGTTATTGTGTGCAGGCAGATGTCTTCTTTCACGCCCTGCAGCAAACGCCCCAAAAGGATGGAAGCATTGGCAGGATGTTTGTCAATCTCTGTCCCGGAATGTCCGCCGCAAAGTCCGGAAAGGCATATCTCTACCGGGATTCCGCTCTGTTTTTCCAACGTTCCTTCCACCACAACATCCACACTGGCACCACCGGCACAGCTTACAAGAAGAACGCCCTCTTCCTCGTTGTCTATATTGATCAGGTAATCGGCTTTCAGATCGGAGGCATCCAAGGCAGAAGCCCCTTCCATTCCGACTTCCTCATCCACGGTGATTACGGCTTCCAAAGCCGGATGCGTCAGCGTATCATCCGCAAAAACGGCAAGAATATATGCCAGCGCGATCCCGTCGTCGCCTCCCAGCGTTGTTTTTTCCGCTTCCAGCCAGTCTCCTCGGATCTGCAGATTCAATCCCTCTGTCTCAAAATCATGGGAATCGTCTTCGCAGACACAAACCATATCCATGTGCCCCTGCATCATAACAGTCTTCGTGGAGCGGCAGTCCGGAGAAGCCGGTTTCCAAAAAATTACATTTCCGGTTTTTTCCTGTCGATAGGCTATTGCGCGCTCTTTTGCAAACTGCACCAGATAATCACTGATTTTTTCATTGTGATAGGAACCTCTTGGTACTTTTGAAATTTCTTCAAAATAGTGAAAAATAGTCTTATAGTCAATCTGCTCTAACATATAGCCTCCTGAATTGTTTATGAAACTATTCATTGCTCTTGAATCGTTTCCTAGTTTTTAAAACTATGAATTGGTGCCGGTATTCTTCCCGGACGATTGACAAAATCATCACAGCCAAACGTATTGACCGGCATGATCGGCGCATACCCAAGCAGGCCGCCAAATTCTGCCGTATCTCCGACTTTCTTGCCCTGTACCGGGATCACACGGACTGCGGTCGTTTTCTGGTTTACCATACCGATCGCCATCTCGTCGGCAATGATGCCGGCGATGGTTGTCTCTTTCGTATCTCCCGGAATTGCGATCATGTCAAGTCCTACGGAACATACACAGGTCATCGCTTCCAGTTTTTCCAGTGTCAAAGCACCGTCATTGACCGCGTCGATCATTCCCTGGTCCTCGCTGACAGGGATAAAGGCACCGCTCAAACCACCGACGTAGGAAGACGCCATAACACCACCCTTTTTCACCTGGTCGTTTAACATGGCAAGAGCTGCCGTCGTTCCCGGCGCGCCGGCACGTTCCAGTCCGAGAGCCTCAAAAATCTCCGCGATACTGTCCCCGACTGCCGGAGTCGGAGCAAGAGACAGGTCGATGATACCAAACGGTACATTCAGACGGTGAGATGCCTCATACGCCACCAGCTGGCCGACACGGGTAATCTTAAATGCCGTCTTTTTGATCGTCTCACATACTTTTCCAAAATCTTTGTCCTTTACGCTCTGAAGAGCCGTTTTTACTACACCCGGTCCGCTGACACCGACATTGATGATCGCGTCACCTTCGGTAACACCGTGGAATGCACCTGCCATAAATGGGTTATCATCCGGTGCGTTACAAAAGACAACCAGTTTGGCACAGCCAAGGGAATCCTGGTCGGCAGTCAGTTTTGCCGTGTCTTTTACAATTTTTCCCATCAATCGAATGGCATCCATATCCAGACCGGTCTTTGTCGAACCGACATTGACCGAACTGCACACACGCTCTGTACAGGCAAGTGCCTGTGGGATCGAACGGATCAGATATTCATCTGCTTTTGTCATTTTCTTCGATACCAGTGCCGTATAGCCGCCGATAAAGTTTACGCCTACCGTCTTTGCTGCGCGGTCAAGTGCCTTGGCAATCTGTACAAAATCCTCCGGACTCTTGCAGGCCGATCCGCCGATCAGCGCTGCCGGTGTGATGGAAATACGTTTGTTTACAATCGGAATTCCGTACTCCATGCTGATCTCTTCGCCGACTTTGACAAGATCTTTTGCCATCGTCGTGATCTTGTTGTAAATGTTATCGCATACTTTATCAAGGTCACTATCAATGCAGTCCAACAGGCTGATCCCCATCGTAATGGTACGCACGTCCAGATTTTCCTTTTCGATCATATCATTCGTTTCAATTACTTCATGTATATTAATCACAGTTTTTGTCCTCCTTAGATGCGGTGCATTTTGTCAAAAATTTCCTCTCGCTGTACGCGGATGATACAATGGATCTCTTCGCCCATTTTTTCAAGTTCTTCTGAAATTTCAGCAAAACTTTTTGTCGCTTCTTCCATATTTACGATCATCATCATGTTAAAATACCCATCCACGATCGTCTGGGAAATGTCCAGAATGTTAATGGTTTTGTCTGAAAGATAAGTACATACTTTTGCAATGATTCCTACGCTGTCTTTTCCTACTACCGTAATAATTGTCTTCTTCATAATAATCTCCATTTCTTATTGTAATCTATTAACCTTGCACCAAAATCGGTGGAGTGGGTTCATTTCTACGTGCAACATCCAATACAAAATCTTTCCCCGGCACCATACCTTCTTCCTGCGTCAATTCGTATTTAACCGTCTCATAGGCAAGTTCCGGATAATTGTTATCCTGGCTCAGATGCCCCAAAAGAACGTGCCGCAGCTTATGTGCCATCAATCGTTTTAAAAGCCTTCCGCAGGCATCGTTAGAAAGGTGTCCTTTTTTTCCCAATATCCTCATCTTCAAAGAATACGGATAACTGCCGACCTGGAGCATATTGATATCGTGATTTGCCTCCAGAAGCATACCGTCACAATCCTGCAGATGAGAAATCGTATAATCGGTATATTCTCCCATATCGGTCGCTACGGCAAGTTTTTTCCCCTCTGCCCGCATCGTATATCCTACCGGATCGGCGGCATCGTGGGAAATAGAAAACGGTGTAATTTCCATACCGGCGGCATGTACGGATTGATCCGGTTTGATACATCGGAACAAGTCCGGGTCTATCTTACCGCATTTGCCGGTTTCCCGTATGTATCGTATCGTTCCTTCGGTCGCATAGATCGGAATCGCGTATTTGCGTGCGACCGGGCCAAGTCCACTGATATGATCCGCATGCTCATGCGTGATAAAAACGGCCTCTACCTGATCCAGTGACAATTTCCTCTGTGCCAGACCTTCCTCAATTCTTTTTTTACTGATCCCGGCATCCAGCAGGATTCCGGGGCGATCCGCCGACGTTCCCGCGAAAATGCTGTTTCCGCTGCTCCCGCTGGCGATACTGTACAATTCCATCCTGGTCTCTCCTATCACGTTACTTTTCCCAATACAGATCTACCCGGTCTCCTTCATGAAGCGGCATTGTAAAATCGATAACATCGATTCCGTTTAGTCTCGAAACCATCCGTTTTCCGCCCGGCTTTGTCAGATCGATCGGATACACATCAAACAGATCCACAAAAATCGGTCTGTCTTTTTCCGGTAAAAGGGTCGGTGTCCCATTGATCTCAACCTTAATTCTCTTTGGCTGTGCTGCTGCAAACGCTGCCGGTTCAAATGCCGCAGGTGCGGAAACCGGTGCGACCTCTTCCGGAACTGCTGCCGGTATCGGCGCCGCCGGCTGTTCTGTGCTATGATTCTTTGTCATAAACGGCAGATCTGCCGCCCACGAAGGCAGCGGTTTTGGTGCTGCAAGCAAGGGATCCTCTGCCGGCTGTTCATTTTCCTTTTGTATCTGTTTTACCATATCCCGGATCGCATCGGGTTTTTTATTGCCTTCTGCCGCTTTTTGCGATTGCCCGGATGTCTTTTTTACAACCGGTACAGCGGTTATCTCATCGCCTTCTGCCACCCGTTTGGTAAGTGACGTTCTTTCCCCATTTAATACAATATCTTCCCGCTTCTCCATACCGGTATAATCAAACAATTCTTCAATCTTACAAGTCTCATCAATGGCAATCTGGTCGCCTTCCCGGATCACATAATCGTTATCACACTTTTTGCCGTTAACATATGCTTTCACCGGATATTCCAACTCTTCACCAAACCAGTGTATCTTTATCTTATGCTGACATTCTTTGATGCGTCCGACCGTGAGACGAGCCGCCTCCCCTTTGGATGCCGGCTTGATCTCCACATCGTCCTCTTCTTTGACCAATTCGTTGAGACTGGTTTCTTTTCCATTTATTGTCACTTCCGCTGGCTCTCCGAGATATCCTTTGGCTTCCTTTGCTTCTCCGTTTATCCGGTAATGAACGCCCGCACCACGGGAAGGGAACAGACTGTCCTGTGAAAATCCGGCATGAATGCACGCATCTAACACCGTTGCTTTCCCATTGTCATAAATTTTTACACGCGCACCGTTCACATTAACATAGATAAAACTGCTCTTCTGCTCATAATATTCGAGACAGATTCCGATCGGCGTTACCAGCGTCGAATCTTTTTTGACATTTGTTGCGCTAAAATCAA
The DNA here is from genome assembly GCA_002435545.1 of Lachnoclostridium sp. UBA6475. Lineage (GTDB taxonomy): Bacteria > Bacillota > Clostridia > Lachnospirales > Lachnospiraceae > Eubacterium_F. Next base: position 15,539 of record DJNB01000023.1, on the reverse strand, counting down.
TCTGCTGCAGCACTTCTGCGCCACGGATTGCCACACGGTTTTCCGGAAGATTCAATTCTTCTGCCAGTTTCTGGGTAAATCCCGGCATCTTTCCGCCTCCACCGACAACAAACACCGCGCTGACCGGACTATCTCCATTTAACTCGATAATCTTTTGTGCTACGTTGCTGACAATCGGATCCAGCGCCTCTTCCGCCACTCTATGAATATCTTCCTGGGGGACTTTTATCACTTCTCCCATAATATCCTTAATCGTAACTACTTTCTTCCTATCTGCCTCTTTTTTGGCTTTTTCTGCTGTCTCAAAGTCCGTCAGGTATTTCTTTGCGATTGCTTCCGTGATCTCATCTCCTGCGAGCGGCATCATGCCATAGGCGATCACACTGCCCCCGTTGACAACAGAAATATCCGATGTACCGGCACCAACGTCTACCAAGGCAATGTTCAAGAGTCGGAAGCGCTCCGGAATTGCTACGTTAATGGCAGCAATTGGCTCTAACGTCAGACTTGCCACCTGCAGCCCTGCTTCTTCGACCGCCTGATACAAGCCGTCAACAACTTCATCCGGCAGAAATGTCGCAATCATCTCAACCCCGATCGTCGAAGCCATATGCTTTTCTATCATCTCCATCGGATATCCGTTCAGATAATATTTTACCGGTGAATAACCGACACAATAAAAACTTTGGTCTTTTTGATAATTTTCTTTCCGGATCAATTCATACGCTTTTTCTACCGCAATACTGTCAAGCGAATGGATATGCTCTTTTGTGACCCGTGTTTCTGTCGGCAGTTCATGCTCTGCCTTTACCGTCTTTGTCTTCAGCACACGGCCGGCTGCCGCAATGCTGACATGTTTCAACTGCTGGCCGATCGTCTTTTCCAGCCGCTTTTTCACCGTTTTGATCTCCGCTGCCACGGTCGTGATGTCGTGAATCTGTCCATCAATTACGGCACGCGTCTTATGCTCCAGAGATTCCTGAGCAACCACAACAAAACGATCTGTTCCCGTGCGGTAACCAACCGTTCCGACAATACTTCTTGTACCAATATCTAAACCAAATACATAATCTTCTCTCTTGTTGTCCATAGCCATCCCTCATTCATTTCATGCTGCCCTTTATTTGTCTGCTTCTTGTGAACATACCATATCTTTTAGTATACCACATTTAATTTCTATTTTCCACTATTACCTCGGCGATATCCATACCGGCTCATGATCCGTGCGATCTCCGCTTCCATTTCTTCTTTGGTTCCATCATTGTGGATCAGTCTGTCACAATGCCTTTTTAAAAAGGAAGAAGACACCTGATTACGCATAATACTCTCCGCACGCTTCCGCGAATATCCTCTGGATTCCTGGAGTCTCTGAAAACGAAGGCTGTCATCCGTTAAGATTCCCCAGACCTCTTTGCAGAGTTTGTCCAGTCCGCTTTCAAAAAGGATTGCACTTTCCACGAAAAACAGATTATCCTCTCCGTATTTGGCGGCCTGCCTTTCAATCTCCGCCCATACCACCGGGTGTATAATCTCATTGAGCATACTGAGCTGTCTGTCATCGGCATATACAATTTTTCCCAGTTTTGCGCGGTCGATCGATCCGTCCTCACTGCATATGGAACTCCCAAAATGAGATATGATCTTTTGGTACGCCTGCGTCCCCTGCTCCATCGCCTGATGTCCCAGTTCATCTGCCATACAGATCCGGACCTTTTCATATTGATTTAATACAGAAAGCACCGTAGACTTTCCACTGCCTACACCTCCAGCCATTCCAATGATCATAATTCTCCTCCTTCACAGTATTTACGTTTATTTTGCCTCATACCAGTTTGATCCCTGCTTCACATCCGCAATCAACGGAACTTTTAATTCTGCCGCGTGAATCATTTCTTCATTCAGGATATGGGATACTGCTTCTATCTCTTCTTCTTTTGTTTCTACGAGCAATTCGTCGTGAATCTGCAAAATGAGCCGGGACTCCATTCCCTCTGCCCGGAGCCGTGCATCCACACGATTCATCGCAATTTTTATAATATCTGCTGCCGTTCCCTGAATCGGAGAATTCATCGCAATACGTTCTCCAAACTGCCGCTGCATAAAATTCTTCGCTGTCAGTTCCGGGATCGGACGGCGGCGCCCATAAAGGGACGTCACATATCCTTTGCTTTTTCCCATCTCCACCAGGGAATCCATATATTCTTTCACTTTCGGATACGTCTCAAAATAATCTTCAATGTATTGTTCTGCCTGCTTTTTCGTGATGCCAAGATCTCTTGACAACCCAAAGCCGCTGATCCCATAAACAATTCCAAAATTAACCGCCTTTGCGTCGCGCCGCTGCATTGGTGTCACATCATCATACGGCACATGAAATACAAGGGACGCCGTCGTCTGATGCACATCCGCATTTTCTTTATACGCTTCGATCAGTTTTTCATCACCGGACATATGCGCCAGCACACGAAGCTCAATCTGGGAATAATCGGCATCTAAAAAAACATATCCTTCTTTTGGCACAAATACCTTACGGATCTGTCGTCCAAGCTCCATACGAATTGGAATATTTTGTAAATTCGGTTCCGTACTGCTCAGCCGCCCTGTCGCCGTAATTGTCTGGTTAAATGTCGTCCGGATCCTGCCATCCATGTCAATAAAGACAGAAAGTCCGTCTGCATACGTAGACTTCAATTTGGTCAATTGACGGTATTCCAGAATCTTCTCCACGATCGGGCTTTCATACCGCAGTTTTTCAAGCACTTCTGCCGAAGTCGAATATCCGGTCTTTGTTTTCTTTCCATAAGGCATCCTGAGTTTTTCAAATAAAATAACGCCCAATTGCTTTGGAGAATTGATATTAAATTCTTCTCCCGCAAGATCGTAGATCTCCTTCTCAAGAATGTCGATGCGCTCTCCCAGTTTTTCCCCGTATTGACGCAGGGCTTCTCTCTTAACGCAGATCCCCTCCTGCTCCATGCGATATAACGTAAATACAAGCGGCATCTCAATCTCTTCAAACAGTTCATACGACTTCATCGTCTTTAATTTGCGGCGAAGCGGTTTGTACGCAAGCGCGGAAACAAGTGCGCAGTAACTGGTATACTGAACTACATCATCCGGCTGTGTCTGCCACATCTGGTACATTGTCTTTTTTCCAAACGTCTGCGAATACGGCGGCATGACAAATCCGGCGTACTCCGTGCTGATATCCTCTTCCGCAAATCCCTTTTGCACCGGATATACAAGATAGGCTGCCACGCTCGTATCAAAACATTTTTTCTCATCCAGCTCCGGCAGTTCCGGCAATAGCTTTTTCAGGTCATTCGTTATAAAGACCACGCCGGCCTCTTTCGCACGCGTTATCTCTTCTTTGACAAGTTGTTCGGAGATGTCGCCGCCGATGGTGAAGAACGAAACTTTCTCCCCATCTGCCGTCAAAGCACCGGCAAACAAACCGGCTTCTTCCTCCATAAATAACATCATCTGACCGTTGGCCTGTCCATTTTTATCTGCTTTCTCCTTGCACAACAGTTTAAAAGCAAGGACTCCTTTTTCAATGCAGTCATCCACACAGGTGCGAAACTGCCCGGCATTTTTTATTGTTTCAAATTTTTCTTCAATTGCCGCATTATTTTTTGTATCCTTTTGGAAACGGTTCATAAGTGACTTAAATTCCAGTTCACTGATTTTCTCATACGCTTCCGGCGTAAATATTTCCTGCATTTTACACTCGTCTAATTTCACTCCGAGTTTGCAGTCGGTTTTAATCGTTGCCAGTTTTTTACTGAGAAGCGCAAGTTTGGTATTATTTTTCACTGCTTCTTTCGCACGGTTTGGCTTTATCTCCTCCACATGCGCGATGGCATTTTCCACACTTCCAAATAATGTCAGAATCTTAACAGCCGTCTTTTCTCCGACACCCGGAACTCCCGGAATATTATCGGACGTATCGCCCATAAGGCCTTTCAGATCAATGATCTGCTCCGGCGTTACTCCGTATTTTTCAATCACCTGCGGACGGTTGTAATCTTCCACCGTTGTCTTTCCGCCCTTTGTCTTTGGAATACGGACTTTAATCTTATCCGTAGCGAGCTGGAGCAGATCGCGGTCCCCGGAGACAACGGAAACTTCCATCCCCTGGGCTTCCCCGGTTTTCGCCATCGTACCAAGGATATCGTCCGCTTCGATCCCTGCCTGCTCTTTCATCTGAATATTCATTGAAGAAAGAATTTCTTTCAACACCGGGATCTGCTCCCTGAGTTCCCCCGGCATTGGTTTTCTGGTTCCTTTGTACTCGTCGAACATTTCATGGCGGAATGTCGGCGCCTTAACATCAAACGCCACAAGAAGATGCGTCGGATTCTCCTCTTCCAGTATTTTCAGCAAAATATTTAAAAATCCATAGACCGCATTGGTATGCAGACCTGCCTTGTTAGTCAGATCCGGTACGCCGTAAAAGGCACGGTTTACAATGCTGTTTCCATCGATCAATACAAGTTTCTCCACAAATCTACGTCCTTTCTTCATTCACTAACAGAAAGACGCGGGTACCCGAAAAAAGCACCGCACGCCTTTCAATCTCTGCTTACTCTACCGAAATAAAGTAATAATAAACCGGCTGTCCACCGTTCTCAATTTCTACCTCAAGTTCGTCATTTTCTCCACAGATTTTCTCTGCAATTTCTCTTGCCTGCTCTTCGGAACCCTCTTCTCCATAATAAATGGTAACAAGTGCACTGTCCTCTGTCAGCAGTTTGTGGATCAATTCTACGGTAGTTTCTACAATATCCTTGCCCACTGCTTCGATGGTCTTATCGCTAAGTCCCATAAAATCTCCCTGTGAGATCTCTTTTCCATCAATTGTGGTGTCACGGACGGCATAGGTTACCTGACCGGAACGGACATCATCGAGTGCTTCCGTCATTGCCCGTTCGTTTTCTTCCGGTGAATTTCCATCAATATACTGTATCATAGCCGTGATTCCCTGCGGAATATTTTTGGTCGGGATCACTACCACCTTCTTATCCTCCGACAGACTCTTTGCCTGGTTTGCTGCAAGGATAATATTGGAATTATTCGGCATAATATAAATAACATCCGCATTGATCCGGTCAATTGCCTCCAAAATATCTTCTGTACTTGGATTCATCGTCC
>DJNB01000023.1:5699-10352 GCA_002435545.1 Lachnoclostridium sp. UBA6475 | reverse complement strand
CTCAGACCGGTTCCCGCCGAAACGCAGATAAATCCTTCCGGCTTTCTTGGTTTCACCGGTGTATTTTCCATTTTTTTCAGTTCTTCTTCGGCTGTTTTTTCCACTGCTTTTTCATTCGACATAATGACGCGTTCATTATGTTCTTCCCGCATGTTATCAATCTTCATGCGCGTCAATTCTCCATAACTCAGACCTTTCTGGATCGCAAGTCCCGGATCGTTCGTATGCACATGAACTTTTACGAGATCTTCATCTGCCACGCAGACAATGGAATCACCAATATTTTCCAAATACTTTTTGAACTCTATCTCATCTTCACTGGTGAATTCTGCGCCATTTAACATAACGATAAATTCGGTACAATAGCCAAATTTAATATCTTCTGTCTCAATTCCCGTTGCACCGGCGCCTGTCACCACCGGACCATTGGCTGCCTTTTTAACCGGCTCATAGGCAATCTCTTTTCCAAGAAGGGCATCTAAAATTCCCTCCATGATCGTCACAAGACCTTTTCCGCCGGAATCCACAACGCCTGCTTCTTTTAATACCGGAAGCATCTCCGGCGTGCGGTCAAGTGTCTCGTTCATCTCACGGATTACTTCTGTCAGAAATTCTACGGCATCCTCACTTTTCGGTGCAAGTTTTGCCGCCTTCTCTGCGCCTGCCTTGGCAACCGTAAGGATCGTACCTTCTTTTGGCTTCATAACCGCTTTATAGGCAGAATCCACTGCTTTTTCAAATGCCTTCCCAAGCACATAAACATCTGCTTCCTGTACTTCCCGGAGAACACGGGTAAATCCACGGAAAAGCTGGGAAAGAATAACACCTGAATTTCCTCTCGCTCCTCGAAGCGAACCACTTGAAATCGCTTTACAAAGAGTCTCCATGGTCGGATTTTCCAGTGCTGCCACATCCTCTGCCGCAGACATGATCGTCATCGTCATATTGGTTCCGGTATCTCCATCCGGCACCGGAAAGACATTTAATTCATTAATATATTCTTTTTTCGCCTGAAGCGCCGCAGCTCCGGCAAGAAAAGCTTTTCTCACCAACGCAGCGTCAATCTTTTTTACGCTCACTCTCTTTGACCTCCAAACATCAACACTAGTATCCTCTCATCCCTCAATCCACTACTTTGACATCTTCCACACGCACAATGATCTTACCTACTTCCATTCCGGTAAATTCTTCTACTTTATATTTGACACTTTCTACCAGATTTTCAGCAACGGTCATAATGCTCACACCATATGCTACGATGATGCGAAGTTCGATATAAAGTTTGTTGTCCTTTACATTCACATAGACGCCATGGCGGATGCTGTCTTTTTTCAGCAATTTGACAATGCCATCTTTCATATTGACGGAAGCCATACCAACCACTCCGGCACACTCCACTGCTGCAGAACCGGCGTATTTTGCCAGTACATCTTCATCTACAAGGATTTTTCCCATCTCGTTATCAAGTTCACCCTTCATATTGACCCTCCATTCACTCAAAATATAGTTACTTCTTATTGTACACTAAAATGCAAAAAAAATCAATTCTTTCCCAATTGTTTTCACGTTTTTTGAGAAAAAGAATAGAATAGTAGTAACTTCTCCTTTGTGCAGGACAGGCGATTATGAAAAAATTACTCGGTTTTATCCTATTCTGGATCGGCATCGGCATGGCGGTCATGCTCTTTATCACAAATGGTTTTCTCGCCATCTGTATTATACTGCTCTGTCTGATCCTTGGTTACAACCTCTTTACTTCCTGCTGAAAANNAACGGCTTTCTTGCCATCTGCATCATTCTTCTCTGCCTGATCCTGGGCTACAATCTATTCACTTCCTCCTGCAAATAGCAGCGTACAAAAGAACGTCAAAAAAGCCAACCACCGTCTCCGGTCATTGGCTCTCTTATTCTAAGTATAGAGTGGACTATGCTCTTTCCACTTTTCCTGAACGAAGGCAGGAAGTACAAACGTACATCTTCTTCGTTCCACCATTCACCTTAACTCTAACCGATTTCAAATTAGATTTCCACATTTTGTTGCTTCTTCTATGAGAATGGCTGACAGCGTTACCGAAATGTACACTCTTATCACAAACTGCACACTTTGCCATGAAAAGCACCTCCTTCTATAAAATCTTATGTCAAAACCTTATTTTTTGTTTCACACACAACACGACTATTTTACCAAATATTTTGCTAGAATGCAAGAAGAAAATGAATTTTTTTTATTTTTTTTCTTCTTTTTGTTCTTTCTCGTCCTTTTTCGAAAATTTCTCTACAAATTCAGGCACCATATCGAGCAGTTTCGTGATTCCATCCTGATTCTTTACATTTACCAGACGGGATGTCCCGTCTTTGATCACGAGGACCGCGCTCGGCTGGATCTTTCCACCCATACCGCCACCGCCGTTATTTTTTTTCGCACTGTCATCTGAAAATGCACCGGCAGCCACACCAAAGCTCACATCGACAAGTGGAAGCACGATCGTTCCATCTTCAAAGCGGACTGCATCTCCGATCACCGTCTTTGTTGTAATAAAATTATCCATTCCCTTAAATAAGGACTCTACCGTATTGTTAAAACTGTTGTCACTCATTTTCATTTCCTCACTTTCCTAATGCTTGATCGATCCATCGTTTGATATCCGGATCCAGATATCCACGGATCACCAGACGCACCATATAGATCAGCCGCGCCTTTCCCTTTACATAACCATCCGCCCGAAACTGCCTGTCTTCAAACACCGGACAGATGTGAAGTCCTTCTGTATAGGCAAGCGGTATCATACTGACGGCACCTGCCAGCCAGCCCGTAGTACAGGGATCACCTGTTCCAAATACAATCTCTCCCTTTACCTCATCCGGGGTAACATAGCGAAACAGCGCTGCAATCTCTCTTTTTACTACAGCAAACCCACGCTTATTCGCAGGATCTCTTATAAACGTAATTATACTTGATATCTTATCAAATGAAAAGCCTTTTTTCTTTCTTTTTTTCTCTTTTTTTCTTTTCTTTCCCTGTGCTTTTTTTTCTGACGCCGGATTCTCCGCAAGCGGATTTGGCATGACACGTTCGTCGGATTCGTTTGCTGTCACAAGATTTTCAACTTCTTCCGGGTTCTCCCTGACGTCACTTTCTTTTTCTGTTCTGTGAAAAAACGAACGCACTTTTCTAAAAAACTCCAAAGGGATTCCCAAAATCCGGATTTCTATGTTTCCTCTTTTTGTCTCCTGTACCACATAGACCGCCCGCAGAAACCAGCTGATCCGGCACCGCAGTTCAACCGTCTCCTGTGTCTTTGCCGTAATCCGGTATCTCACCGGCACAAAAAGTGCCGCACCAAGAAGGAACAGGCAGAGTGCCAGCAGAACCAATAAGATCATGCCAATCGTCTTTAGTATGGCAAACACCACTGCCACTCTACATCACCTTCCTTCTATCTCGAAAAATCATTTTTATCAAATAATTCTCTGGGCGAAAATTCCTCGGAAGATGTATATCCTTTACAGAGAATGTTCTCTACGATATCAACCGCCTCGTCATAACCGGAAGCAATTCCGATGACATATAGTTCTTTCTGTCCATAATATTTGAAAAACAATTGATCGGTATTCATAATTTCAAAAATATTTTTCTCATTTTCCGCAAGCGTAATAATATAGAAACTCTTTTTCCATGGAAGTTTTTGGAAAACGCTCCGTTCTTCAATGATTTTTTTGCACGTTTTTTCTTTCTTTCGAACCGTCTCATCCATATAAAGATCTTTGTACCAAAAAATCATTGATTCCTCCATTCTGCCGCTTTATCCATCCATTCGCGGAGTTCCATCAGTGCCGCTTTCTTTTCTGCCGGATTCTGGCAGCCATACAGATTCGTCCGTATGTATGTCTCAACCTCGCCGGCACTGCTAAAGTCTACCGGAAGTTTTTCAAGCACTGCCGCCATAACTGCTTTTTTCAGCGGCTTGGAAAGTGTAGACAGATGATCCGACAATTCCACGGTCAGTTCATTTACCTTTTTGGCTTCCTCCTCCGCATCAACAGCATCATCTTTTCCAAATTTTTCCATATCTATAAACAAACTGTCGGACAAAAGATTGGCAATCTTAGCAAATGCATCAAATTCCTCTCCTTTTCCGAGTTCATCGATGATCTTTTTGTGGGATTGCTTAATCTCAAAAAGTACCGCTTCGAGGTAACTTGATTTTTCTACATACGTCTCAATCTTACCTTCCAGTTTGACAAGACCGTCCTCACTCAGACTTCCCTTTGCCACTTCCATCAGGACATCCCGGCAATGAAGATACAGCGGGCTTTCTTCCCTTTTATGGCAGTTTGCAAGGCAGAGTGCATACATCGAATTGACTACCTTCTGCAGTTGATAATAAAAATCCGTCACATGGAGAATGTATTCTCCTGCCTTTTCAAGTTCTTTACTCACCGCATCAAAAGACTCTTTAGTCAGAGCCGTAAAATCGGTATCACGCAGCTTTTCCAGCAGGTCTGAAATCTTATCTTTGCTTTGTTCGGGCGCTTTTTGCAGCATGGCAGCCGAACGCACCATATAGATAAAATTGTCAAGCGATGCCATATCTCCTCCGATATACAGACTTCCCGTATCCTGGATTTTTCCCATCAGGCGTTGTTTGGTCA
>DJNB01000023.1:0-5668 GCA_002435545.1 Lachnoclostridium sp. UBA6475 | reverse complement strand
GTGTACCGGGATCATGCCCATCAATTGCTGAAGGCGTTCTTTGACAATACTCTGATCCTGGTTTCCCACTAAAAATACCATCAGTTCTTTCACAAAGACATCTTCTTCTGCCGCAAATACTTCTTTTTCAAAAGGCTGTTCCTCTTTAAAATCGTATCTGCGGTGTTGGAGTACGTAATCATAACAGATCAGATGGTCCGTATACGAAGTGTATTTTTCCATCACCTGCGTGATTTCTCCACGGATCCGGTCAAGACGCTCTATGCAGGCATCCCTTTTCTGCGGATCCTCTTCATACAGCTGCGGAATCACCCCGCACACCTCATCATATCTGCGTTCTTCCTCTTCGGAGAGATCGATACCCTCTTCGCACGTCTCCACGAGCATATAGGCAGAAAACACCAGTTCTATGGAGGCATAATTCAAATACGTATCTGCAAGATAATTGGCATAAACGGGAATGTTTTTGCGTGGTGCCACTCCCTTATCCAGGTCTTTTATAATTTTTCGAATCTGATTCATCATTTCCTCCTACTTCACGAAACTCCGTCTTACAGAACCAATACCCATCCCGTAAGCCAGCGAAGTCCATTTTGTACATAATCTGCACTTACCGGTTGTCCGGACAGCACCGGATAGAACAGTAAGAACAATCCAATCGCCGCCGCCACGTAAGCATAGGCAAAGATACGTTTCTTCTTATTATCTCCGATAAATCGATACAAACTGTAGCCGATCATCATCGTGACAAACGGCACACTTGGAAAATAATGGTAAGCAAATGTACATCTCGGAACGAGCATCCAAGGCACATACTGCACCAGATAAGCAAATACAAGGAACAATGCCGTCTTGTCCGCCTTCTTTACAACCAGATACAACATATAGATAAAGGCAAAAATTCCTGCCCACCATACGAGTGGATTACCAAAAGCACTGATTCCTTCTTTCATGTCATTGGCAACCGTATTGCAATAGTAAAATACCGGACGGATCATCGTCGGCCACTCATACCATGTGGAAGAATACGGATGTGTTGCTTCCAGCTGCGAATGGTAATTGTACATCGATTTCTGGTTATTGATCATACGGGTAAATAAACCGTTTGTCGTGCCATCGTTAAACGGAACATACGACAACAGGTAGATCAGTCCCGGAATCACGACAAAGAATACCACACAGGCACCGATTGTCTTGATAAAGTTGCTCTTAAACACTTCTGTTATATGCCTATGCGAAATATTGCCGGTACTTCCTCCCGGATTGTTGCACGCAAGGCGGTATTCCATAAACCGATGCAGCATGATTGCCGCGAAAAATATAGCAAGACCAGCCGCCGCATATACGGCTGTCCATTTGCTTGCACAGCCGAGTCCCATCATCAGTCCACTCAGGAAAAGAGGGATCAGCGTCTTTTTAAATTCCGTATCATAAAAACTTGTCTGCGCATAGCGTAACATAAAGTAGAACATCGCGATGATGAAAAAGGTACCGTAAACATCGATCGTTGCAATTCGTGTCTGCGTAAAATGCATAAAGTCAAACGCAAACAATGCCGTGATCACGCCTGCCACCCATGTCTGGTGGAATAAGCGTTTGCCAAACAAATACATAAACGGAAGCATTCCGATACCAAAAAGAGTACCGATAATACGCCAGCCAAACGGATTCATACCAAAGATACGAATACCCAGGGAAATGAAGAATTTACCCAATGGCGGATGCGTATTTTCGTAATTATACAATCCATGGATCATCTCATACGCCGTACGGGCATGATAAATCTCATCAAAATACGTTCCACTTCGGAATGTATGCGCGCTGTCAAACTCATCCTGCTCATCAAAAAGTTCCGGATACTGATCCTTATTCACCGGAAGAACCACTTTGCCCTCCGCATCTTTAAACAGCATTTCCTTCAGCGTGATCAGATCGTCTACCGTCGTAAAACGGATATAACGTGACGTTACATTAAACGGTATCGTCTCCTCTGACCCCTGCTGGGCAATGAGCTGTACATTATTCCATTTGAATACATCGGAAACTTTTGCGGTTCCTGCCGCGATATAATTTGTGCCGTCATTGGAAAGTTCTACATACAGGCTCCTGCCCTCATAACTTCCGGAAAAGACTTCGAATTCTTTCAGATTTTTCACTTCTCCAAAATCAAGAACAATCTGCTGTCCTGCTTTCGTTCCTTCCCAGCCGGTCTCCGGCGCACTGTTGTAACCAAGATCATGCAGGGCAAAGATGCCGTACACAAGCATAATGGCAAACAAAATGATAAAGTCCGTTCTCGTCATTTTTTCTCTGACAACAGTTGGAATAATTTTCCATTGGAAACGTTTCTCCTTTTTCGTCTGAACCCCTGCCTGTCTCTTTGACTTCTTCTTTTTCGTATTCTCTTCTACATTCGCCTCGCGGACATACTCGCCCTTCCGGAAAATCGTATACAGGACGTAACCCAGCATAAAGATTGCCAGAACGCCTGTCGCACCAATAATATAGCCGCTCGGACCGGTTGTCTTTAGTTCCACCCACGTATAGTACACATGCGCCGTATTGATATAGACGACAAGCCAGTACCCGATCAGACAATAAAACAGCTCCTTACATGGGCGGTAGATAAATGCTGCCATCAAAAGTCCGATCGCAGGGATCAGATATCTCTCGTGCATACGTACCGCAAAACAGAACATTACGGTAACCGTAACTACCATACTCAGGAAATATTTGGATTTGTCGTCCTTCAATTTAAAGAACACCAGTGCACTTAATACCACTGCCATCACGATCGCAACATTTCCCCAGGTCTTTGCCGGAACAAATAAAAATTTCTCCATTTGGTCATGCCAGTTTTTTCCAATAATTGCCCAGAAATTGTACGCATTGACAGAGCAGTATTCAAACATACCAAGTGTACCGGTATATTTTTCCAAAGACTCCTGCAGTCCAAAAGGAATCGCCACCACGACCATGGAGCCAAGTGCTGCCACACCGCCGATCAGATCTCGGCGCATTTTCTTAAAGCTAAAGTCATGCAAAAATACCTGCTCGATGATCGAATATATTACAATCGGTGCATACATGACCATCTGCGGTTTTAAAAGCATACCTCCGCAAAAGGCAAAATACGCAAGGATTCTCTTTTCTTCCATAAAAAGATAACAGGTGAGCAATACAGCAAAGCACAGCGTACCATCGACCTGTCCCCATACCGAACTATCCGCTACGATAGCCGGATTCAACGCATAAAGCGCTGCGAGCATAAGAGACATTCCTTCGGAAAACCGTTTCTTTGCCATTACATAGATCAGATATGCTGCTGCCAGATCAAAAAGCATTGGGAACAATTTGATCAGGAAAAGTCCTGTCGTTGAATAATTGTCAATATTAAACAAATGCCGGATCGCACCAACAACCCACAGTATAAGAATATATCCCGGTGGATAGTCCGTTACATTACCACCCCAGAAATCGGTAAATGCTGTCTCCGACCAAATACGGAAACACGTAATGTCTACGCTATATCCCTCATTTTTAACAGCTAAAATTGCTTTTACGATAAAAGCCGCCACTAAAACCAGAATAATATTAAATTTTTGCTTTCTCATCGAGTCCTTTGCGATTAAGCGGCTTCCGTCCACTTCCCCCTGAAACCACATCCAGTAAAGCGCCAAAAAGGCAATTACTGAAACTACCGCAATCGTTAAAATGTCTTGATACATCTCTTTCTTCCTTTCCTCCTTGTTAGTTATCTCTTACTCAGGAACGTTTTACATGTTCGTGAGTAAATAAATGGTCCGAACAGTATTCATAATTTCCTTCACATTTTGAGCAATAACGAAACTCAAGCTGCGGAGAATCGATTTCTGTCCGTCCACATATTGCACATTTGTGTCTTGGCTGCCCTGCCGGAGCAGCTGTATTTTTGTATATCACACGGCGTTTCTTCGCCTGCTTTACACGCATTCCCACATAAGGCCTGCGGGCGATCGCATAAAAAATGGCAAAGTTTAAAAGTGCGGAAACGATCAAAAGCATACGCATATATCCCCGGTAATCTCCCGTCTGGACATATTGTACAATCTCCACTACATTCATAACGATATAAATGTAACCCAGCCATTTTGCTTTGATCGGAATCAAAAAATACAACCGGAATACCGTATCCGGAGATAAAAAGGCAAATGCTAAAAACATTGACAGATTCAGATCACTCAGATCGATCTGGTTGGCAAGTCCAAATCCGATCTGGGGAGCCAGTGCCTGTCCATTGACATGGCAAAGGACAAAATAATATCCAAATGTCACAATGAGCATCAGCAAAATGCCGGTAAAATAAAAAGCGTTAAACCGGAATGTCCCCCAAACCTGTTCGAGTACATTGCCGATCCAGTAATACACATACAGCATAATAGCAAAAAACAGCATATTGATAAGCGCTCCCCCCGATGACATACTCACATAGGGGTAAAAAAGAAATGTTACGATCCGCCATACTTGTCCATGCAGGACAGCATAGACATTGAGGCTCAGATACATTTCATAAAATCCGGGAGCCGCCAGCCCGATCACGCATCCGATGATACTGACCAGAACTACATACCGCATCAATCCGGAAATGGCATATTTCCCAAATTTCTGCTCCATTTTATTAAACCATTTCATAAATTCTACAGACCTCGCTTTTAAAATAAGTTTTTCTTCCGGAAGAAGAATACAAGAACTACCGTCACGATCAATGTGATTGCCGTAACAATATAAAATCCATAAGGGTTGTCCCCCAATGGGATATGCTGAAAGTTCATTCCATAAAAGCTGGCGATCATCGTAGGAATGGAAAGTACGATCGTTACCGTTGACAAAAATTTCATAACCACATTAAGATTGTTGGAAATAACGGAAGCAAACGCGTCCATCGTTCCGCTCAAAATATCGCTGTAAATTTTTGCCATCTCAATCGCCTGTTTATTTTCGACGATTACATCCTCCAGCAAATCTTCATCTTCCGGATATTTTTTAATTTTCTCGGTACGAAGCAGTTTCTCCAGCACGGTTTCATTGGAACGCAGCGATGTGGTAAAATAAACCAGACTTTTTTCCAATTCCAAAAGTTCGATCAATTCTTTATTCCGCTGTGAAATATGCAGTTTTTCTTCAATCTGCTCGCTTTTGCGGTCGATAATACGCAGGTAGCGCAGATACGAAGTTGCATTGCGGTAAAGAATCTGAAATACAAACCGTGTCTTTTTAAAGGTATAAAATTCCCGTTCACGATTATTCATAAACGCCTTCAATACCGGTGTTTCTTCCAGGCAGACAGTCACTATGATCTTGTCCGTTGTATAGATACCAAGAGGAATCGTCACATACCTGTCTTTTTCATCCAGAGAAGGGATGTCCACCAAAATCACAACATAGTCATTTTCAATCTCCACACGAGAGCGCTCTTCATCATCCAGAGGGGCACGCAGATCATGAATATCTATCCCTGTTGTCGTCGACACCGTCTCCAATTCTTCCATCGTCGGCTTTGTCAGCGCAACCCAACATCCTTCCGTCACTTGATCCAGTTCCTTCAGTCCATCTTCGACAGTATTAAAAATTTGAAGCATGCTTTTTTCCTCCTTCTTTGTAAACATAGATAGGCGTTTGACAAACGCCG
>DJNB01000205.1:2010-7044 GCA_002435545.1 Lachnoclostridium sp. UBA6475 | reverse complement strand
TTTTCAATCGCATACATGATATCGGACGGTGTCGCAACCATCGGTTCAATCTGCATATTCGTAATGATGGAAAGGTCATCCACCGCGATAATATCAAGAGGATCCGCCATTGCCACACGTAAGATATTAGGATTATCTTCATCCACTTCAAACGGAACGGCATTGTGTTTACGCACAATATTTTCCGGCAGAAGTGCAATGACTTCCGGAGCCAGCTTTGCTTCTCGGATCTTCGCGATCTTTAATTTCATCTGCTCGCCGATGGCTTCTGCAATCTCCATCTCATCGGTAAGCTTCATCTCTATCAGTGTTTCACCAAGTCTTTTTCCAATTTCTTTTTGTCGAGCCAATGCCTGCATCAACTGATCCTGCGTGATGACATTTGCCTCGATCAATATATCTCCTAATCTCTTACGAGTTCTAACTGCCATATCTCATCACCTATTCTTCGTTTGTCTTTGCATTTTTATGTTTGCGCCAGCGGATTCCAAGAGCAATCCCGCCTGCCGCAACTGCTGCATATAAAACCAAACGTACGATGTAATATCCAAATGCTTCAAACAATGTCATAGCAATACGCCTCCTAGTGCCTATTTGCCAACTCTTTGATCACATCATCCCAATCCAATCCGCACTGGGCCATTAAAACCATCATATGATATAAAAAGTCGGAAATTTCATATTTTAATTCTTCGGAATCCGGATTTTTCGCCGCGATCACAATTTCTGTCGCTTCTTCTCCGCATTTTTTTAATATCTTATCAATTCCCTTATCAAACAGATAATTTGTATAAGATCCTTCTTTTGGATGTTTTTTCCGATCTGCGATCGTTTCAAAAACATCATTTAATATCATTAACGGATTGCTCGAATTGTATTCTTTTTTTGCCAATTCATTAAAGAAACAACTGCGCGCTCCCGTATGACAAGCTGCTCCGATCTGATGTACTTTTGCCAATATGGTATCATGATCGCAGTCCAGGCGGAGTTCTTTGACATACTGATAGTGGCCGGAAGTATCTCCTTTGCACCATAACTCCTGGCGGCTTCTGCTGAAATAGGTCATACGCCCTGTCGCACAGGTTGCCGCAAACGACTGCTCATTCATATAAGCAAGCATCAGTACTTCTCCGGTTTTGTAATCCTGCACAATACACGGGATCAATCCATGATCGTCCAGTTTAAATTCAGAAAAGTCAATTGCAGATTCAAACGTATTTACGTTGATCCCTGCTTCTTTCATATTCTTCTTTATCTTAAATAATTCTTTTCCCAAATAATAATTTGTTGATACCCCTTCTACTTTTTCCAATTTCAGTAAATTTTCAAGATCGTTGCGAAGCAGGCTGTCACGAACAATAATACGTTTTCCCGCGCGTGCCATCTTCCGCTCAAATTCCGCATCAATGTCTACATGCTTAACCAAAAGGGTGTCTACATGAAAAGGGATTTTATCAAAATCAATATCCGCATCGACTTCCACCAGAATCTTGTCAGAACCAAACCGGGCAATCATCTCTTTTAAAAGGCTCTCGTCTTTCACCAGTTCATACTTTACCACAATCTTCTCTGCTCCGGTATAGAACATTTTCTTCGCGTCTTCAAAGCGTTCCATATACATTCCTGCCATAAACGGAATGTCAATTTTTTCTGCCACTTCTTTTAATGTAGCCAAGAATTCTTCCCGCTCTGCTTCGATTTTGGAATAATTATATAAAAACAACGCATCCGCACCAGCAAAGCAATACTGCTCTGCCTGCATGACAACATTGGCGGCAAGCTCATTTTCACCATTGATATAAGGAATTATTTTTTTGTAACTCATGGGTACCCCCTCCTTTACAGTGTTCCTTTCGTAGACAAAACGCCCTGAATGCGCTCATCCACACGAACTGCCTGATCCATGGCTTTCGCGACCGCCTTAAACATGGCTTCCACAATATGATGCGTGTTCATTCCTGCCATCCGGCGAATATGTAAATTCATCCCCAGCCCGGAAGCAAATCCCATAAAGAACTCCCTCACCGTCTCGGTTTCCATCGTACCAAGGCGTTCTGCCGGAAGTTCGGCTTCAAAATCGAAATACATCCGTCCGGATATGTCCAGAGATGCCAGTACAAGGGCATCGTCCATCGGCAGGATAAAATATCCGAACCGGGCAATCCCCTCTTTGTTCCCCAATGCTTCTTTAAATGCCTGACCAAGCACAATTCCGGTATCTTCCACTGTATGATGTGCATCCACTTCAATATCTCCATGAACCTGAATGTCCAGATCAAACAGACCATGTCTGGAAAATCCTTCCAGCATATGATCAAAAAAACCAATTCCCGTATGAACATTGTATTTCCCGGTTCCATCGATATCCAATGTGATCTCGATCTGTGTTTCTTTTGTCTCACGTTTGCAGCATGCACGTCTTCCCACAGTGATGTCCTCCTTGCAAATTGTAAAGTATGTCTAAATATTCTAATTTATTTTATCATTTTTTTATATATAATGCAAGAGAAAGTCATAAACTTTCTCTTTTATCTTTGCAAATATTCTTCATATAAGTCCGGCCGGAACTCTTTTGTACGTTCCAATGACCGTTCCAGCCTCCAGGCATCGATGTTTTTATGGTGACCGGAAAGCAGTACTTCCGGCACTTTTTTCCCATGATATTCTTCCGGTCTCGTATATTGCGGATATTCTAAAAGTCCATCCGAGAAACTTTCCGTCTCCGCCGAATCTTTGTTATGCAGCACTCCCGGCACAAGTCTGGAGATCGTATCCATCATAACCATTGCCGGCAGTTCGCCTCCAGTAAGCACATAATCTCCGATGGAAACATAATCTGTGACAATTTCTTCCAGTACGCGTTCATCCACGCCTTCGTAATGTCCACACAAAAAGACCAGTTCTTCTTCTTTGGCAAAATCTTCTGCCATTTTCTGATCAAAAACATGTCCCTGCGGCGTCACATAGATCACACGCTTTTTCTCCGGCTCCGGTTTCATCTTCTGCAAAAGCGCCTCATAGCAGCGGTAGATCGGCTCTGCCTGCATAACCATACCCGCTCCTCCGCCATACGGATAATCATCCACCTTCATATGCTTGTCCAATGTATAGTCGCGGATGTTGACCGCCTCCCAGTCAAGAAGTCTCTGTGTTTTCGCACGTCCCAGTATACTGGCATCCATAATTCCCGGAAACATTTCCGGAAACAAAGTCATAATATAAAAATGCATCATTATTTCCTCATTTTCTCTTTACTTTGCAAGGTCTAAAAGGCCCGGCATGATATGCGCCGTCACTTCCCCTTTTTCGACGTCTACTTTTTTTATACATTCAGGAATGGATGGGAAAAGCAGTTCTTTTCCATCTGCCGTCTCAATCTGAAAGACATTGTTGGCCCCTGTCTCCAAAACCTCTTTTACCGTTCCGATCACTGTACCATCTTCTTCATTGACCACCTTCGCTCCGATCACATCGCAGATGAAATATTCTCCCTCTTCCAATGGCACGGCGTGTTCTCTTGTCACAAGAAGATCGCATTTGCGAAACATCTCCACGTCGTTAATATTATTGTATTCTTTAAATTTTACAATCACAATGTTTTTGAAATATTTTACATGTTCAATATGCAGGGTAAGCTGCTCTTTTTTGTTTTGCAGGATCACTTCTTCCAGATCGTCAAAGCGGTGAATATCGTCTGTCGTCGGAAACACCTTAACTTCTCCCCGGATCCCATGCGTTGTCGTAATGACTCCTACGCGCAAAAGCTGCTCCATCGTCTTTCTCCTTTTCTAAATAATCCGTCAGCCAGCCCGGAACTACCGTGTTCTGCACATTTTCCCGGAAAGGCTGCCTTTGGTAAAAAATGTGCCTGCGATACCTTTTGGCACTGTCGCAGGCACATATCACATGTCATTACTGAATGTCTACCAGTATTTTTTTGTCACTCTTTGAAGCCGAAGCACGTACTACAGTTCGGATTGCTTTCGCAATCTTACCCTGTTTTCCGATGACCTTGCCCATATCGGCAGGAGCCACGCTCAACTTCAATACAATCTCGTTTTCTGTCTCTGTCTCAGTTACGACAACTTCGTCCGGATTGTCTACTAATGCACTAGCAATCATTTCAACTAATTCTTTCATACTGCTAACCTCCCTTAGGACCGCATTATTTTACAATACCTGCCTCTTTGAACAAACGAGCTACTGTATCGGTTGGTTTTGCACCATTGGCAATCCACTTCTTAGCTGCCTCTTCGTCAACTTTTACTACAGCAGGTTCCTGATTTGGGTCGTAAGTACCGATCTCATCGATGTTTCTACCATCTCTAGGAGATCTTTCATCAGCTACTACAATTCTATAAAATGGAGCCTTTTTCTGACCTAATCTTTTCAATCTGATCTTTACCACGTCGTTTCACCTCCTTTAACGTAATTTCATCTATTCAAAAAGTATAACAACTATTTGAATCACATTCCACCAAACGGAAATTTGAATTTTCCGCGTTTCATCTTCTTGCCTGACATCATACCGGACATCTGCTTCATCATCTTCTTGCTCTGTTCAAACTGCTTGATCAGCCGGTTTACTTCGCTGATATCCACTCCGGCGCCTGCCGCAATACGGCGTTTGCGCGATGGATTGATGATGGAAGGCTTGGTTCTCTCTTCTTTTGTCATCGAGTAGATAATGGCTTCTGTTCCCTTCAGCGCATCATCGTCAATGTCGAGATCTGCCGGCAGTCCCATGCCCGGAAGCATGCTTAAAATGCTGGTAAGACCGCCCATTTTCTTCATTTGCTGCATCTGCTCTAAGAAATCATTGAAATCCAGTTCATTGTTTTTGAATTTCTTTCCGAGTTCTGCCGCTTTTTCCTCATCAATCTGGGCTTCTGCTTTCTCAATCAATGTCATGACATCGCCCATGCCGAGAATACGGGATGCCATACGATCCGGATAAAACTGCTCCAGATCCGAAAGTTTTTCTCCCATACCGACATAGAAAATCGGTTTTCCCGTGACTGCGCGGATGGAAAG
>DJNB01000205.1:0-1890 GCA_002435545.1 Lachnoclostridium sp. UBA6475 | reverse complement strand
GCTACATTGACCGCATCCTGACCGGTCATGGAGTCTACTGTCAAGATCGTCTGGTGGACATCCACCTCTGCCTTGATATTTTTCAACTCATTCATCAGTTCTTCATCAATATGAAGACGACCGGCTGTATCTAAAAATACGAGGTTGTACTGATTTGCTTTCGCATGTTCTACCGCCGCTTTGGCAATATCCACCGGATTATGTCCGGTTCCCATCGAAAACACCGGCACACCTACCTTTTCTCCGTTGGTCTGCAGCTGTTCGATCGCTGCCGGACGATAAATGTCGCACGCAGCCAGCAGCGGCTTTTTCCCCTTTTCCTTAAACTTGGCAGCGAGTTTTGCCACGGTCGTCGTTTTACCGGCTCCCTGAAGACCACACATCATAATAACGGTAATTTCATTACCGGGAAGCAGTGAAATCTCTGTTGTCGTGCCTCCCATCATGGAAACCAGTTCTTCATTTACATATTTGATAACCGTCTGTCCCGGTGTCAGGCTGTTTAACACATCTTCACCGGTTGCTTTTTCCTGTACTGCCTTGACAAAATTCTTTACCACTTTAAAATTGACATCGGCTTCTAACAAAGCCATCTTAACTTCTTTTAATGCAAGTTTGACATCGGCTTCCGTAAGCCGTCCCTTACTTCGTAATCCCTTAAAAACATTTTGTAATTTTTCACTCAGGCTGTCAAATGCCACTCCGGTCACCTCCTGTCAAATCTTTTCTTATAACATTTCATATACTTCATGTGTCAAAGAACGAATCTTTTCTGCATTCTGCAGATCTTCGCCTCGGACCAGTTCTTCTACTTTTTCCAGCCGCTCTCTGGCACCCTGGAATCTCCTATATAATTTCAATTTGGATTCATATTCTTCCAATTTTTCACTGCTTCGCTTTACGATATCGTGAACCCCCTGCCTTGTCATGCCATATTCACCGGCAATCTCACTCAGGGAATAGTCATCCAGCACATAATTTTCAAAAATCTGCCGCTGTTTTTCTTTGAGCAGGGGACCATAAAAATCGTACAAATAAGACAAACGCACGATCTCATCCAAATCATTTACACTGGTCTTTGCCATATTCTCATCTCCTGCCTGCTTTTACGAAATCACCCTGTTAAGTAATTTCCTTTACAGAGTATAACGTATTTGGCGATGGATGTCAAGGGTTTTTCTTTACATCTTTAATAAAATTTTACAAGTTTGTTGTATAGAATAATAAGCCCCTGCTTTTCCATTCGGGACCGCTTCCGCTTAGAAGAACACTCGTAGCGGTACATGAGGGCAAACTACGCCCTCTATGTACCGACGGTGTTCTAAATCCCTCATAGCAAAGCAGGGACTTATTTTTTCTATATACCAAAACTGTAAAAATATATTATATTTAAGCAATTACTTACAACTTTACCGCCATATACAAGGTTAAAAAGCTTATATAGGTTTATGGTCTAGCCAGCGACGGAACTTGCTATCGAAGGTTATAAATCGATATTTTTATCGTGAGATAACTCCCGTTTCTAGCGATGGTTAGACCATAAGCATATTTTCTATGCCAACTTTTCAATTTTCTCTTGTATTCCGAACATATGTTTGATATAATGTATCTAAGGTGTTACCATATACGGTAGGCGGTTAGCCTCTTCCAGAGAGTTTTAGCTCTGTTTACATAGAAATCCCTTTGGGGAAATCCATCGGAGGAGGTACGTGCTCATGCTCACGATCGAAGGATTCATAGCTGTTATCAGCCTGTGCCTGACTTGTTTTAGTCTTGGCTATTCTTTTGGTACGAGAGATAGCAGGACACAAAAATGACCGCCCCTAGTCTGGAAAACTGAGCGGTCATTTTTGACTTACTAATTTTATCAGGCTAACCGTCTATCGGTAG
>DJNB01000140.1:635-21705 GCA_002435545.1 Lachnoclostridium sp. UBA6475 | reverse complement strand
TGAACAGTACGTACAGGCGCAGTTTCAGCCGTATTCGTACCAGATCCACAGACTTCAGATGTACTTTATGGACGAGGAAGGAGAGACTTCCGAATGATAGACAGACAGCTTGCCGTAATTCACTATAAAAACCATCTTTTGTCCGCTGCGTTTCAGGGAAATGAATTATCCGACATCCTTGTGGAGCCGGTCGAAACGGAGCAGACGACCGCCATCGGTGATATTTACCTTGCCAAAGTAAAAAATGTAGTGCCAAATATACAGGCGGCATTTTTGGAAGTTACAAAAAATAACATGTGTTATCTTCCCTTAAAAAAGCATGAATTTTCCGAAGTGATGCAGGGGATGGAAATTCCGGTTCAGATCATAAAGCCGGCAGTAAAAAGCAAACAGGCAGTCTGTTCGCGAAAACTGGAATTGGTGGGGATGTACGCGGTTGTAACGACAGATATCACCACCAAAAATATATCCAAAAAGATTACAGACCAAACGCAGCGGGAACGGCTGAAAAAACTCCTGGAAGAATTTGGAAATGAAGAATTGGGATTGATCGTTCGTACAACCGCTCAAAATGTGGAGGATGATGTGATCCGGAAAGAGTGCCGGCATCTGATTGAAAAGATGCGGACATTGCTGGATAAAGCAAAGCACCGTGTCTGTTTTTCCAAGTTGTATGGGGCGGAACGCGAATTGATCCGATATATAAAAGCAAATGGGAATCATTTTTTTGACCGGATCATAACCGATCAAAAAGAAATATTTGACGAATTGCAAAATGACCCACAGCTGCGGGAAGAAAATATATGTTTTTATGAAGATTCTTACCCATTAGATAAACTGCTTGGGATCTCGTCCCAGATTGAGAAGTGTCAGAGAAAGCATGTGTGGCTGAAAAGCGGGGGTTCCCTTGTCATTGAACCGACGGAAGCGCTGACGGTGATTGATGTCAATACCCAGAAGGCGATTCAGGGGAAACGCAATAAAGAACATACTTTTTTTAAACTCAACCGCGAAGCGGCGGCAGAGGCGGTACGGCAGATAAGGCTTCGGAATCTATCCGGTATTATTTTGATCGATTTTATTGATATGGAAGAAAGAGAACATATCGAGGAATTGATGTCGATTTTGGAGCAGGAGACAAAAAAAGACCATATACCGACAAAAGTCATTGATATGACGGCACTCGGACTGGTAGAAATTACCAGAAAGAAAGCAAGGAAACCACTGTACGAATTCTTTGGAAGGGAGAAAGAAGAAAAATATGAAGCAAAAAATTAGTAACCGGATAAAAGCAATTGACAAAAAGCAAATGAAGAGTACCGCTAAGGAACTGGGAATCCTTGCCGCGGTAATAAGCGTGGTCACATTGCTGGCTTATGCGGCAAATGGAATTTATCCTTTCGGGGAACATTCTATCGCGCGCGGAGATATGGTACAGCAGACAATCCCAAATGGAATGTACTACGTATGGGATATTCTGCATGGAAAGGCAAGCCCGTTTTTTACATGGAATTCCGCCTTTGGAATGGATCTTTCCGGAGCCTGTTCACTGAGTTCGATGTTATGTCCGTTGAACCTGCTTTTGTTCTTCTGCCCGCGGGGTGCGATTTATTATTTTGCTAACTTTTTTGTTATTTTGAAAATGATAGGCATTGGCTTTGCCATGTATTTCTATCTCCGCCGTTACAAACTGCCGGCCATTGTTCCGATTTTAGGCGGTGCAGTGTATGCATTCGGTGCAGCAAGTCTGGTGCATTTTCAAATTATGATGGTAATGGATGCTGCCTTTTTCCTGCCGCTTTTGATGATCGGGCTGGACCGGCTCATCCAATTAAAACGCAGCCGCTTTTTTATCATTACCCTTGCACTGGCAATGATTACCAATGTATATACCGGCTGTATTCTGTGTATTTTCCTGTTTATGACAAGCGGACTCCGTATTCTCGCAGCTCCGTGGAAGGAGACAGAGAGCCGGAGAAAGACAGTGCTGCGCCTGTTTTTTGCCGTTGCGGCGGGATGTCTGTTAAGCGCTGTCGTAGCAATTCCGGCATTACACAGTATCACAAGTACGTCAAGATATCAGACCGGCGAGCTGATGCAGACATATCAGAATGCGATCAAGGCTGTATGGAGCGATTCGGATTGGAAGGCAGTAGAGCGGATGGTTGTCAATATGTCCCTGCCGCTGGCTGCGATCGTATATTTTATCATTGCCGGCAAAGGAACCATAAAGGAAAAAGCAAGAAATTATCTGGCACACATCCTTCGCCTTGTATTTCTGGCAGCTTCCGTAATCGTTCCGGGAACCGAACTTTTGTGGCATGGAGGAAGCCGTGCCATGTGGCCGCTCCGTTTTATTTACGTAATTACGTTTTCGCTCATTGATTTTGCTGTCCGCCTGATGGCAGATAATTATGAGAAAGAAAAGAAATCTCTTGCCGAAAGTGACCGGCAGAAGAAACTACGCATACTGGCACTGTCCGTAACAGGTGTTACGGTAATTATGACATTTGTCTGGAAAAAAATCTATGAAAATTACTGTGAAGGGCCGGATTATGGCACACTGCAGGATGGATATCTGTGTATTGCAGTAGAGATTATTTTCCTGGTATTATACCTTATATTGTTTAAAATAAAAAAAGCCAGATGGGGGATTGCCGTGCTTTTATGTGTGGAACTTGTCGGCACGACCTTGATCAGTTATGCACCAAATAAAGACAACATTACGGTGTTTGATGCCAAATATCTAGAGGCGGCCAACAATCTGGGCAAAAGTCTTGACCCGGATACGGAGCCGTTTGAGCGTATCAAAAATATGGATTACAAAGTAGATCACATGGAGTATTCCATCGTAGCAGGCAAGCAGGCGATTTCCAATTATTGGCACGTGATCAGCCCGGATCTGCAGCCGATGTTTTCTTCGCTTGGATATACGATCAACTGGACGCAACTTCTGGATACCGGTGGCACGATCTTCAGTGACAGTTTGTTCCAGATCAAAAATGCAGTGAGCGAGAGAGAACTTCCGACGCTTCTTTATGATAAAGTAAAGGATGTGGAAGGGGGCGAAGAGGATTCGCTCTCCTTATATAAAAACAAACTAACGATGCCATTTGCTGTCCAGACCAATACAGCATCTCTAACAGCTTCTGCGGATAAATTTGCAGCGCAGAATGATCTGTTCCGTGCTGTCTCCGGAGTAGAACAGCCGCTTATCACAGACGTAAGTTCGCAGATCAACAATGGAATGCTCTCCCTTGCGGTTACCGGCGGCAAAAAAGTGATTTATTTTTACGGAACAAATACAAGCGAAAATCCGGTGACGGTCTATGTGGATGGACAGCCGGTAAAAATCCCTGCTTCCAGTTATTATGAAAATGAGCAGTATCCAAATGATTTTTGTAACGGCCTTGTCTGTCTTGGAGCATTTGAAAATAAAAATGTGCTGATCCAGTTTGCAACCAGTGCACCGGTTACGGATCTGCATGTGGGTGTGCTTGATTATACCCTCCTGGAGCAGACCGCTTCCCGGCTTAATACGACCGGTATGCAGGTGGAAGATCTAAAGCAGAAGCACAGTGGAGCCACTTTTGATGTAAAAAATGCAGAGAAGGGAACCATTTTTATCCCGGTTCCTTTTGACAAAAATTGGATATGCAAAGTGAATGGTGAAAATGTTTCCGATCAGCTCACATCCATTGACGGTATGATGGGAATCCCGGTTGCAGAGGGAACCAATACGATTTCGATAAAGTATCAGGCAGAGGGAAGAGTACAGGGCGGCATTATCACGCTTGCAGCCCTTCTTATCTGTTGCAGCGTGTGGCTTCTGAACCGCAGAGGATTTTTTGAACGTCACACAAAAAATGTGCAGGAAGCTGCCGCATGGATTGTCTTTGCGGTGTTTGTTGCGGCGTGTATCGTATTTGTATTCGCGATGTTTGTCATACCGGCGCGCCAGTATATGACAACTCTGTCCGAAATGGAAGATGTGAATTAGCGAAAATGTACAATTTTTTTCAAAAAGAAGACAAAATTTGTGCATTTTACAATAATTTTGATAAAATCACAAAAAAAACTTGCTGAAAATGAATTATATGGTATAATGGAAAGCGGTGTAGTGAAAGCCATTGCGGTTTTTCTACTCAAAAAGCTATCGAAACTGCCTTTTTTCAAGTATTACATAACTCATACAAAGAGAGCAGATCGAATAAAAACAGAATTTGGAAGGAGCAAAATGAAAATGGCAAACATGAATGATTGTCCAGAAAAGCTGCCATTGACTGATGAGTATTTGGAAAAAATGAATGCTTATTGGCGTGCAGCAAACTATTTAGCAGCAGCTCAGCTTTACATGCTTGACAACCCTCTTTTACGTGAGCCTCTCACAAGAGATCAGGTAAAGAAAAAAATCGTAGGTCACTGGGGTACAGTTCCAGGACAGAACTTTGTTTATACGCATTTAAACAGAGCTATCAAAAAATATGATTTGGATATGGTATTGATTTCCGGTCCTGGTCACGGTGGAAACTTCTTCGTAGCAAACTCCTACTTGGAAGGACACTACAGTGAGATTTATCCAAACGTAAGTGAAGATATTGAAGGTATGAAGAGACTCTGCAAACAGTTCTCTTTCCCAGGCGGTATTTCCAGCCACGTAGCACCTGAAACACCTGGTTCTATCAACGAAGGTGGTGAGCTTGGTTACTCCATCGCTCATGCATTCGGTTCTGTATTTGATAATCCGGGTCTGATCACAGCTACTATCGTAGGTGATGGTGAAGCTGAGACAGGTCCACTTGCTACAGCTTGGCATTGTAATAAATTCTTGAATCCTGTTACTGATGGTGCGGTTCTTCCAATCCTTCACTTGAACGGATACAAGATCAGCAACCCTACTGTATTCGCACGTATTTCTCATGAAGAAGTAGAAGACTTCTTTAAGGGATGCGGATGGGAGCCAATCTTCGTAGAAGACGATATGAAGAGTCCGGATTATATCATGACAATGCATCGTAAGATGGCTGAGGCTCTTGATACAGCAGTTGAGAAGATCAAAGCAATCCAGAAAGATGCTCGTGAAAATGGTAACACAGAGCGCCCAATCTGGCCAATGATCGTTCTTCGTACTCCTAAGGGATGGACAGGTCCTAAATTCGATGATGACGGAAATAAGATCGAAGATTCTTTCCGTGCTCACCAGGTACCTATCACAATGGAGAAACCGGAGCATTTGGAACAGTTGAAAGAATGGTTGCTCAGCTACAAACCGGAAGAGCTTTTCGATGAGAATGCTCAGCTGATCCCAGAATTGAAAGCACTTGCACCAGTTGGCGATGCACGTATCAGTGCAAACCCACATGCAAACGGTGGTCTTTTGCTTAGAGATCTTCGTCTCCCAGACTTCCGTGAGTATGGTGTAGATGTACCAAAACCGGGTTCTGTTGAAAAACAGGATATGATCGAACTTGGTGCATTTGTACGTGATATCTTCAAATTGAACGAAGAGACAAAGAACTTCCGTATTTTCGGACCGGACGAGACAATGTCTAACCGTCTGTATCATGCATTTGAAGCTACAAACCGTGACTTCATGGCTGAAAAATACGATGATGATGATAAACTTGCAAACGATGGACGTATCATGGACTCTTACCTGAGCGAGCATATGTGCGAAGGATGGTTAGAGGGATATCTTTTGACCGGTCGTCATGGATTCTTCGCTTCTTACGAAGCATTTATCCGTGTAGTAGACTCTATGGCTGCTCAGCACGCAAAATGGTTGAAAGTTACATCCGAACTTCCATGGAGACAGAAGATTGCTTCCTTGAACCTTCTTCTTACATCCAACGTATGGCAGCAGGACCACAACGGATTTACACATCAGGATCCTGGATTCCTCGATCACATCGCTAACAAAAAAGCAGATGTTGTTCGTATGTATCTGCCACCAGACGCTAACTGTCTGCTTTCCTGCTTCGATCACTGTATCAGAAGTAAGAACTATGTAAACGTAATCGTAGCATCCAAGCACCCAAGTCACCAGTGGCTGACTATGGAGCAGGCTGTAAAACATTGTTCTCAGGGTATCGGTATCTGGGAATGGGCAAGTAACGATCAGGGCGAAGAGCCGGATGTAGTACTTGCATGCTGCGGTGATACACCTACAAAAGAGGCTTTGGCTGCTGTTACAATTCTTCGTGACAACATTCCTGACCTCAAGATCCGTTTCGTAAACGTAGTTGACCTTATGAAGCTGGAATCCAACTCCAAACATCCTCACGGATTGACAGATGCAGAATATGATGCTATCTTCACAAAAGATAAACCAATCATCTTCGCATTCCACGGATACCCAACATTGATTCATGAGTTGACATACTATAGAACAAACCGTAATCTTCATGTATTTGGATATCAGGAAGAGGGTACGATCACAACTCCATTCGACATGAGAGTTCAGAACAAGATCGACCGCTTCAACTTGACAAAATCTGTCATCGAGAACCTTCCACAGCTTGGAAACAAAGGTTCCTTCTTGATCCAGAAGATGAACGATATGCTCGTAGCTCACAAACAGTACATCCACGAAGAAGGTATCGATCTTCCGGAAGTACGTGACTGGGTATGGCATACACCGGAAGATAAATAATTATAAATTATTTTGAAATTCAGATCCCCGCAGGCAGTTGTCTGTGGGGATTTTAGAATTATAAAAAATTTGAAAAAAACATTCTTTTGTGATATGATTAAAGCCAAAGGTAAAAGTACGTTGTGTAAAAGGGTATATTGGTTTAGAAATATACTTGGAAAATTATGGTAATTGATGGGATTATAGAAACTCGCACCATTGGTGCGAGAAATGGGGAGATGCGTTATGAAGAAAGATGAGATATTTGGATATGAACCGCTTGTAGATGAGTTAAAAGAATTAATTCATAAAAAACAGTATCAAGTTATAAAGTTGATTAATTCTGAAACAATAAATCTATATTGGGAAATAGGAGAAGAGATATATAGACAACAGAAGGAAAAGGGATGGGGAAAGTCAATCGTACAGGTGCTTTCAGTAGAATTACAAAAAGAATTTCCGGGGGCAAAGGGGTATTCGGCAGCAAATCTATGGAGAATGCGTAATTTTTATTTGACATATCATAATTCTGAAAAACTCGCACCATTAGTGCGAGAAATTAGTTGGAGTAATAATATTATTATTATGGAAAAATGCAAGGATGACTTGCAACGTGAATTTTACATTCGAATGACGAAAAGGTATGGTTGGACAAAAAGAGTTTTAACTAATTTTGTTGAGGCACAAACTTATGAAAAATATTTATTAAATCAGACAAATTTTGACTTGGTACTTCCTGTTGAACAAAGAGTACAGGCCAAACTTGCGATAAAAGATGAATATACATTTGATTTTGCAGAGTTGTCGCCTGAATACTCTGAACATGAATTAGAAATGCAGTTGGTAAATAATATAAGAGCCTTTTTGATAGAGATGGGTGGAGATTATACGTATATAGGAAATCAATATCATTTGATGGCGGGAAACAGAGATTTATATATTGATTTATTATTGTTTCATAGAAGGTTAAGATGTCTGATAGCAATAGAACTAAAAATTGGTGAATTTGAAGCTGAATATGCCGGCAAGATGCAACTGTATTTGTCTGCATTGGATGAGCAAGTGAAATTACCAGAGGAGAATCCATCAATTGGAATTATTATTTGCAAAAGCAAGGATAAAACTTATGTGGAATACGCATTAAAGAATAGCAGTTCTCCGATTGGAGTGGCAACATATAAGTTGAGGAATACCTTGCCAGAACACATGAAAGAAATGCTGCCGGGGCCGGAGGAGATTGCTAAAAGATTGAAAATATTTGAAGAATAGATGATGATAAATTTGAATTAATATATTGTATCTTTTAATAGAATAGTATATATTATAAATAAGAAAACAAAATGTTTTCTTCATCACATTATGAGTCTTGTGACGGTTCTGACAAGACAGTAAATAAAAAGTGACCGAGCGATGAGAGGTGTGACGGTTCTGACACCTCGGTAAACAAAAAGTGACCGAGTGATGAAATCTTTGTGGGAGAGGGTACGGTCTCTTCTTTTTAATAAACTAAGGAGAGTGTTCGTGCACAGTTACACAAACAAGCATATAAAGGAGTAATCATTGTGGCTAAGATAGTTATAAACCATTTGGGATCCATTCATCATGTCGAAATGGATATAAAACGAGTAAATATTTTTATTGGAGAACAAGCTACCGGGAAAAGTACGTTGTGTAAAGCGGTATATTATTTTAGAAATTTAAAAGAGGTTTTGCTGGACTATTACTATACTGTTGGTCAAGAGGGCGAAAGCAGTAAAGGTTTACTCAAAGAACTAAGCAGCAGACTTAAAGATTCATTTGTCAGTCTTTTTGGGTACAGCTGGCAATTGCCGGCAGACTTATCTATGGACTATTATTATTCCGAACAGCACTGGGTAAAAATTAAATTAATGCAGGCAGAGAGAAAATATATTTCTGTTGAGTTTAGTAAAATTCTATTAGAAGAATTGCAGACTCTGGATAATTATGCAAATAAATTCTATGAGTCAATAACGGCAATTAATGGACGGTCGATATTACCGGTATTAGAAAACAAAAAATTCTATGAATATTTGGAAAATGAAGTCTCACGAATACTCGTAGACGATATGACAACATACTATATCCCTGCCGGAAGAGGTCTGCTCTCTTTATTATGCAATCAAAAAACGTATTTGAATTATGGAGAACTGGATCCGATCAACCGGAAATTTATGCAGACCATAGAGACATTACAGCCTAAATTTGCAGATGGAACAACACACGTTCATAAGTATTATCCCATTTCTGAAAGAAAATTTAATGTTAAGAAAATAAGCGAAGAAATTATTCACGGAATGAAAGGGGAATACTTTTATCAAAAAGGCAGAGAGTATCTGCAAATGGAAAACAGTGAGGAAGAAATTGCAATAAACTTCACCTCGTCAGGGCAACAGGAGATTTTATGGCTGTATAATCAATTATATGTTTTGATGTTGAAAGACGAAAAAGCTTTTGTTATAATTGAAGAACCGGAAGCTCATTTATACCCGATTTTGCAGAAAAATATAGTAGATTTTATTGTTAAATATATAAATATTACCGGCGGATCAGCAATAGTTACGACACATAGTCCGTATATTTTGACTGAAACAAACAATCTGTGTTTTATAGGAAAAATGAAAAACAATGATAATATCCGCAAAGAAATTGAAAAACTTGTCGGAAAATGGGCCTACATTTTTTTAGAGGAACTGAATGCCTACAAGTTAAGTAATGGTTTGCATGGAACAGAGGTGCTTTCTTTGATTGAAA
This sequence comes from Lachnoclostridium sp. UBA6475, assembly GCA_002435545.1. Taxonomy (GTDB): domain Bacteria; phylum Bacillota; class Clostridia; order Lachnospirales; family Lachnospiraceae; genus Eubacterium_F. Next base: position 12,302 of record DJNB01000140.1, on the reverse strand, counting down.
AAGAAACCGGAGAACTATTAGCAGAAGAGATTGATGATATTAGTCAGGAGATTAATGAAATATACAGTAAATTGTTTTATATGGAGGAAGGACTTATCGCCGATGAAAAAAATTGACAATTTTTCTGAAGTATTATGTGCAGGAAAGAGCAAAACTTTAGTGGATCCAAAATCTGAAGTGAATGCAAAAATTTATATTAAAGCAAAAGATGATTTAAAATTAGTAAATGTGGATCATGCGCTGATTAATCAAAGTATCGATACCAAAAAGTGTGATTTTATGGTATTAGGGATTAACAGTAATAAAACACATATGATTGAGTTAAAAGGAACTAATATAGAGGAAGCATTTAAACAAATATCGAACACGATTGAATATTTATTTCATGATACGCAATTAAACAATTGTGTAATTTTACGGGAAGTTCTTGATGCATACATAGCAAGCCCTGAACGTCAAAAAGTTCCAAACATTCCATCGACGAGCGAAAAAGAACTTGCTAAAAAATTAGTCAGAGGAAATAAGCACAAACCGGATAATATGTTTGATTTGATACATTTTGTTAAAGTAGTGAAAAACCAACGAAAAGCAGCCCAAAGCGGAAGACAAATAATCATTTCAGGTCGTGCCCCTTTGGAATTGGATTAGACATAGATAACGGCTTAACAGCAGATTTCTGTAGTTAAGCCGTTATCTGTTTAATAGCAAGAAAAATATTTACAATCGGCGGTTAGTATTACTTATTAGCTATGTTAATAAACTTCTTACCTACCTGAACCTTTACTGCAAACTTATTTTTTAAGATAAGTTTTTTGCCATTCTTTTTAACGATACACTTTTTTGTCCCTTTAGAGGATAAAGTGTATACTTTACCTTTCTTCGTTAAAAAGACAAGGTTGCCACTCTTCTCTATAAAGGCAGCTGATTTAACTCCAGAATATTTTTTACTCTTACTGCTTCCTTTCCAAGCGAGTTTTCCCTTAGTAAGTTTGTACTTACTTGTAATTTTACTTCCCAGAGAAAGACAGTTATAACCACCTTTCTTTGTTACAGATATTTTTGTGTTTGTAACTGGTGTTGGCGTAACAACAGGAATATCCGGTGTTGAAGGAGTAAATATAGGGCTAACTGTTGGAGTTGGAGTTGCAGGAGAAATAGGAACATTAGGAGTAGCTACAGGAATGGTTGGAGTAGTTGCAGGAACAGTCGGAGTAGGGGTGGGAATGTTTGATGGTGTCGGCGTCGGCGTATTACCTGATGATGAAATTGGTCTAAGAGCAGGATACTGAGAACGATCACTATCCATTATAGACTTAATTTCATCAGCTGTGTATGTGTAGTAAGAATTGCCAGACATTAGTTTAAAACCGATTACAAACTGACCATTAGTATCAAATATTAAAGATTCAACATCCTCTACAGGAGAAAAATATCCATTATTGTTTGGTACTCTGACTGCATATGAAACATCTATTTCTCCAAAGTCATAGCTTTTCCAGTATATAACATCATCTGTTTTAATACACCAGAGTGTTCCGTATTTGTCGAATTTAAATGGAGTAGTACTGTGAGTTAAATATATTGGATCATCATTTCCTACTTTTAGGTACATATCGTTATTAGTAAGAATGATTAGAATCCGTTCCACGCCATTAACTACACATGTAGATGTTTCTGCTATTTCAGATTTATCCCATGGTAAATTACTACCTGCTTTGGTTGTGTTTGTACAAAACATTGTACAAATAACCATTGCTAACATTGTTAATAAAGCTACATATTTGTGTGTTTTCTTATTCATAGAAAACCCTCCTCCAATCATTTTTTCAATGTACAGAAGCATTAGCGTGTTGCTAATATACCTCTGAAAGGGAAGAGCAGTAGTTTTATTTCTACCGCTCTTTCGTTGTATTTTTGAAATTAATATTTAACTACATTAGTAGAACCAGAAGCTTTTTTAACTTTAGTTACAAAACCACCTGAAAACACAAGTTTTTTTGCACCTTTTTTGACAATAAGCTTCTTTTTACCGTTCTTAGCCGAGATAGTATATACTTTCCCGTTTTTGGTCATATAAATAAGATTATTACTCTTTTTAATATAACCAGCTGCCTTAACACTTTTTACCTTACCACTCTTTTTACCTAATTTCCAAGTAAGAGCTCCACTCTTCAACTTATAATTACCAAGCAATTTAAGGTTGCTGTAGATAGAATAAGTAGATTTACTTTTCTTTACAGAAATCTTATTAACTTTAGTATTAGGAGTTGGAGTAACATCAGGAGTAGGCTCCACATTAGGAGTAACCGGTGTTACAGGAGTAACAGGAACAACTGGAGTTACAGGTGTGACAGGTGTCACTGGAGTAACAGGAGTTGTTGGTGTAGGGGTTGGAGTGATAGGCGTTGGTGTTGGTATTATTTCAGTAGGAACATAATTAGGTGTTGAGATATCGCTATCAGGAGCAATAGCTGCTTTCATTTCATCAAATGTAGGTAAAGAATGAACTTCACCTGAAGATGTTTTGTATCCTACAACTACTGCTTGGCTACCTGAACCTTCATAGATAAGAGACTCAACATTAGTAACATAGTTTTCGCTACTTGATGGATCATTAGTAGGTACTGTGTTAAAAACAATTGAGTTGAGATTAGGAGTTAAATCGTAACTCCACCACATGATACTGTCATAATTATGCCAATTAATTAACCATACAACTCCATATTTATCTAATCCAATATTAGTAGAATATGAAGCAATGTGAACCATAGGATTAGTTCCTATTTTTAGATAAGTATCATTATAGATTGGACTTTTTGTATTATTTTGATAAACAGTTAAAGTCCGGTTAACGCCATTTACACTACCAGAGTAGGTATTGATAAGAATTGATGCATCATAATCATCTTCATCTGCTTTAGCAGTAGTACCGCCTAACAAGATGAAGCAAGTTAACAGTGCCATAATCAAAAATGCTATTGTTGTTTTCTTATTCATAATGATTCCTCCAATCATTTTTTCAATGTACAGAAGCATTAGCGTGTTGCTAATATACCTCTGAAAGGGTTTACGAGCAACAAGGCTAAATCCTTAAATTCCTGCAATAAAATTTGCTAATAGAAGAGCAGTAGAAAAATCTACTGCCCCTCAGGAAAATATGGATAAGTCAACAATTAACTACATTTGTAGAACCTGAACTCTTTTTGATTTTAGTTACAAAGCCATCCTTAAATGTAAGCTTTCTTGCGCCTTTTTTAAGGATAACTTTCTTCTTACCTTTGGAAGAAATAATATAGGCTTTGCCATTTTTAGTTATATAAATAAGATTTTTACTCTTCTTAATATAACCTGCAGCCTTAACATTCTTCACTTTGCCAGTCTTCTTGCCAACATTCCAGGTAAGAGTTCCTTTTTTTAGTCCATAACTACTCATTAACTTGCTTCCCACATAGAGAGAAATCTTTGATTTCTGTTTCTTAATAGAAAGCTTTTGAGGAGCATTCGGACTAGTTTTAGGATTTGTTGTAACATCTGGTGTTACAACAGGAACAGTTGGCACAGGCGTTGTTACTCCTGGATTAACAGGCGTAACAGGTTTCGACGGACTAGATGGCGTCGGCTTAGGTGTGGATGGTGCTGTTGGAGTAGGAGTAGGCGTAGAATTCTCTTTAGCTCTCTCTTCTACTTTTTTTGCAATATCTTCATATGAAAGTAATGGATATACCTCACCAGAAAATGTTTTATAGCCAACAACATATTCATTATTCTCGTCCAAGACTAATGAAGCAGCATCAAAAACAAGTTCTTGACCATAATACATACGATTCATATATACCAAATCTTCATTATTTTGAAGATAATAATTCCATCCTTTAATCATGTGTTCATCACTACTAATAAACCATATTGTACCATACTTATCAAAACCATAACAAACGGGATTTGTACAACGCAAAAAATAAATCCCTTTAGGTCCTTTAATATGAAATTGTCCTTCTGTATAGAAGTCCCCATCAACTTCTTTATCCTCACCCTCATACACCCAAGTAGATATTGTCTCTCCATCTTTAGTATATGTGTAAACAGGATACTTGCTCTGACCATCAGAACTATCCGCCCGGACAGCAACTGGTGATACACTAAAGCAAATTACAAGCGCCATGATAACCATTGATAACGTAACTAACATTTCTTTCTTCATGTTAATTCCTCCTTTTAATTTGCTGCATTTTGCATACAGCATTTTTTACCTTTTAACCTCTTTTTCTTTACCTGATTTAAATTTTTTGTAACTGAATAGTTACGACTTTACTAAACTTCAATATGAAATTATCAAGGTGCGAGATTGTTTTTTTTTGTTCGAATATATGTTCTTTAATTATGAACAAAATGTAAAAAAAAAAAAAACAATCTGTAAAGAGCATATCACAAGAAGAGTATTTTTTCAATACAAACATAAAAAAATGTCCTGAATAATTACAAAATAATTAAAAAATGTTTCCAATGTTGCCGATAAAAAAGAGAAAAATGATATAAAAAAGGAAGAAAACAGCAGAAGAGATGGGCGAAAAAATCGGCAACATCGGCAACAATAGCAGCGGAATCGTTACAGAAACGCGTCTTTTACATACATAAAATCCGTTCTTTTAGTAAAAAAAGGGTAGATTCATCCGGAAAATATCTGGTAAACATATCATAAATACAGGAATATAGGGAATATTCATTATGGCAAAGAAAAAAATACCTTGCCACAGCAGAATGTCGAAACCGGAGTACATCGTCCACAAATTGAAAGGTCTCCCCCAATCCTTTCGGAAAAATGATATATAGTTTGGATTTGTATGAAAAGCCGGTCAATGTATGTATGAGCTCAAAAGTGATCGGCACTTCAAATATTTGACAGGCTGCAATATAAGGAAAAATTTCGGAAATCAGCAATTTGCTGCAGAACGGATCAAGGGAATAGCATTTTTTGTGCCATTCATCCCAATCCATCTCTGTGGCCGGCACAAAATTTTCGCACAAATCGGGATCTGTGGCCGATTCTCTCACAGCATAAAATAAATCAATGATGGTTTGCTGTGTGGTAGGGAATGAAAAATTTGCTTCATCCATCGTTTGTAAACGATGGCAGTAATTTGAAAACATATGATAGAGAATGTCCCTCTTAAGTTCAGCCGGAAACGTATAATATTCTATTTTTTCAAATAACACAGCGGAATTCCGAAAGAGTTTTATATCCGACATCGTATTTTCAATATAGGCAATTCTCATTCTGCTGTTTTTATAAAAGATAGAAAAACGTTCCATTATGTCAAATGTTTCTGAGATTCTGCCGGCTATTACAATATAAAGATAGGGGAGTCTTTGCGCAGATAAAATACGAAACAGATCAATAAATCCGGCAGCTGCATCACAGATATCATCCAGACATAACAGCGTTTTGCGTGTCCGGCTGATTCCGTTTTCTTTCAAATAAGGAACAAGCTGTTCGATCAGATCAGGTTCGGAAGAAATCTCAGTAAAGGATAAGTAGTAGATATTCCAGCCCGGATGATCTTCCGCAGCGGTGATACAAAGGGCACACAAAAAAGTAGTCTTTCCGCTGCCGGGGCCGGCCAGCAAAAAAACAGGGGAAAAAACGTCATTCATTTCAAATATGTATTTTATAACAGAGTGAATGAGTTCTGTATATTCCTTGTTTGTAATGTGAAGTTTGCTGAGGACAGCCTGAAAGATAATATCACTGTAACTTGGAAAATGATAAAAAACATTACGGATATTTTCCTTCTCTGACGGCGTTAAGCGGGGATGTTCCAAAACAGCTCTGTTTACTGAAATAACAACATCGTTTATAGAGGAAGAGGAATAGATCCTACATCTGTGACCGGGATCGAACGTATAACCGATTCCCGAAACAGACTGAAAAATCTCTCCTGCCAGTTTTTTGTCAAACGAGGAATCTAGTTTACGAAGTTTTGTCTTTATGCGTGAAATCTGCTGCTTTATTCCCGGAAACTGGTCTGATTCCAAATGATCATCAAATAAACTTTCCAACGATGAAAATGTGCATATGCGGTTCTGATTTTCAATCAGATAATTTAATAAAATCAACTGACTGCGCGTGAGATGATACGTTGAATAAGAAATGGTATTGAAATCTTTCGAATTACTGCAGTTTCCGGTCGCCAGGTCTATATACAAGTTGGGGGTGATCTCTAATATCTTTATCATTCTTTTCTCCAATCCATACAATGGTGTATTAAAAAAATTGAATATGGTTACTTTATCGTTACTTTTTTTCTTTACAATGGTGGCATCATAAAACACGGAAGGAGTGATATACGATGCCGGATGAAATGATAAAATCTTTTTTGGAAAAGATTATCGACATAACAGATCAGGTATCAGAAGCATGTGAATTTTTGCTGCAATATTACCATGTTGCATTGGCTGAAAAAGAATTTAAGCATACTTCGAACAAAGAAAAGGAGGTTAAAGATGTCAGGTAAAAGTAAAATCATTATTCCATGTAGATTGGCATATGTCAATTGTTGGAAACCAATTTCTGTATTTGGGGCGCAGAGATATTCTGTGGTAGCCATTATAAAAAAATCAGATAAAGAAACCATTCGCAGGATTCGGGAAGCAGTTGATTACATCAAAGAAAAATCGGTTGATAAGTGGGGCGGAAGAGTCCCGGAAAATTGTCATTTACCGCTGCGCGACGGTGATATAGAAAAGCCGGATAATCCTGTCTTTCAACAATGCTATTTCATCAACATAAAATGCAAGGAACAGCCGCAGATTGTTGATCAGAATGTTCAGCCGATTCAAGATCCGACGCAGCTTTATTCCGGCTGTTATGGAAAAGTGAGTGTTATATTTTATGCGTATAGCTGCGGGGGCAATAAGGGAATCAGCGCTTTGCTTGGTAACATCCAAAAAGTAAAAGATGGTCCGCGGTTAAGTGGAAGAATGTCAGCGAGTGAAGAATTTGTACCGATAACTCCGGCAGAAAGGGAGGAGGCTGATTTTGTATGAATGGTATCCAGACTCCAAAATGGAAAAGTCAGTTATCGTATAGTGCACGGGGTGAAATACTTTGCACCATGCCAAATATCGCTGTGATTCTAAAAAACGACGAAAAGTTAAAAAATATAGTTTTTAACGAGATGAAAAATACGATTGAAGTAATTGGAAAAGTTCCCTGGCGTGATTATTCCGGGGGATGGAGCAGTATGGATTTTGCGTGTTTTGAACTTTATCTTGAAAAACAATACAATCTCTATGCACCAAAAAAATGCAAAGATGCTTTGCACGCAGTGTTGTCTTCCAAAGTGAGATATCATCCAATTAAAACGTATCTCGAAAGTTTGAAATGGGATGGGAAAATACGATTGAAAAACCTTTTGATCGATTATCTCGGTGCCGAAAAAACAGAGTATGTTCAAGAAGTCACGAAGAAAACATTTGTGGCTGCGGTAGCACGGGTTTATGAACCCGGCATCAAATTTGATACGATCCTGGTAGTATGCGGAGAGCAGGGCATTGGAAAGAGTACACTTTTTGCCAAAATGGGAGGCTTGTGGTATTCAGACTCTATGACAATAGCGGATATGAAAGATAAATCAGCAGCGGAAAAACTTCAGGGAATCTGGTTGATGGAATTAAGCGAATTAGCCGGAATAAAGAAAGTAGACGTGGAGACGGTAAAATCTTTTTTGTCCCGAATGGATGACCAATACCGCGCCCCTTATGAAACAAATGTTATTTCCCATCCCCGCACAAGTATTTTGGTAGGAACGACCAATACGACAAACGGATTTTTACGTGATATTACCGGAAATAGAAGGTTTTGGCCGGTATGTGTAAATGGAAACAGTACACAGAAAGTATGGGATCTCACTCCTGCCGAAATCGGACAATTATGGGCAGAGGCTGTCCATTTGTATCAAAGTGGTGAAAAATTATATCTGGATGCAAAAATAAGAAAAGAAGCAGAGGCTGTTCAGCGGGAAGCAATGGAAACAGATCCTAGATTTGGAATCATCAGTGAATATCTGCTGACAAAAAATAAAAGCAAAATATGTCTTATGGAATTATGGTGTGAGTGCTTCGGAAAAGACCGCTCGGATATGAAAAGGCGAGATGCCTTTGAACTCGAAAGCATTCTACAGCAGTTAGGTGACTGGGAGGTGTATAAAGGAAACAGTACAGGAAAAATGAGACTGGAAAATTATGGAATACAAAGAACTTTTGTTAAAAGAAAAACTCCGGAAAAAAGGGAGGAGGCTTTAAAGCATGAACATAGAATTGAATCAGATTCTGGCAAAGGAAACCATTGAAATGTCGATTGATCATATCGTTCAAAAAAGGGGGGCTCCGGGATATGATAAGATGCAGCCGGAAGAATTACCGGCTTATTGGGCAAAACACGGCGAACGGATAAAAGAGACAATACAAAATGGAAGTTACGTGCCAAGACCAATCAGCATTCATTACATTCCCAAAGCAGATAAGACCAAGAAGCGAAAACTCGGCATTCCATGTATCATTGACCGAATGATCTTATATGCCATACAGAGTGTTATGACACCGTACTTTGAAGAGGAATTCAGCGACAGAAGTTATGCCTTTCGAAAAGGGAAAGGGTGCCACGATGCACTTTTTGCCTGTTTGCTTGAACTAAATCGAGGCGCGGAGTATGTTGTTGATCTTGATATTAAAAGTTTTTTTGATAAAGTAAACCATACTTTATTATTTGAATTATTAGATAAAAAGATTGAAGATCCCTATCTTCTTTTACTGTTAAAAAAATATATACGAACCAAGGCTGTATGCGGAAAAACATTTTATATAAATCGGATCGGACTTCCACAAGGAACTGCGATCAGTCCGATCTTAGCAAATATGTTTTTAAATTCATTTGATAAACATTTAGAAAAAATGGAGATCCGTTTTGTACGCTATGCGGATGACATTGTAATATTTTGTCACAACAAAGAAGATGCTCATTATCTTTTATCGGATGCGGAAAGTTATCTGAGATATAAATTAAAACTACGGCTCAATCAGGAAAAAACGAAGATTGTCCGTCCGTGGGAACTGGAGTATCTGGGGTATTCTTTTTCAGCGGCATCAAACGGAAACATGTTTTTCTCATTAGGAGAAAAAACAAAACAACACATGTTAGATCAGATGGATGAACTTATCCGCAAAACGGATCTTCCTGCTTCAGAGTGGTGGGGCAAAATAGGTGGGTTTAATCGCGGATGGATCAATTATTACCAGCATGTAGATGTGTTTTGTCTGTTAAAATTTTTTCACTATGCACAATATCATCAGGCAGAAACAATCCGACAGACGATCATGGAGGATACAGAAAAGGGGTCTCAAATATATTTTTCCGCTTTGTACGAAAATACAGATTTTAGTACGCTGACAGGATGGTATCAAAAAAATCTCAAAAAATTAAAGGACTTAAAAAAGATAGGAAGGATGGAAAAAATTATGAATGATGTAAGAGAATGGCGGTCAAACAAAAATTTTACGGAGACAGAGCGGTTAAAGGAGCAGTATTCTTCATTGCTGGAAAGACCGTTTTATTACGAAAATAAAACCGGAATCAGTTTGCAGTCTCAAAAGGCAAAACCAATTTTACCGGAAAACGAACAAAGGATAAGCGAAATGCAAAAAGCAATTATCACCATACTTGCGACCGGAAAAAACATGACGTTAGCACAGATTACTTCCTATTTAATTCTATGCGGCAAATCAGAATCTGCGGCAGAAGTTGATAAACAGGTAAATGAACTGGTTGACAAAGGAATCGTTGAAATGAATCAGCTTTGTCCGAAAGATATCAAGACAATACAGGATAAAAACCTGAAAATACAGTATGTAAATTGTTACCGGATTTGTTTTGGAGCAGAGGAGTATGTTAAAAGTGCGAATGCACCCTATGATTATGAAATAAACCCGAATATTCTGGCAGGTGGATTTGGCGGGTTGATTTATTATTATTCAACAACCATTTTATGGAATCAGATTATTTTAAATCATTTTGCCAATAATAATCCGGTGAAATATTTTCGAATTTCGGATTATATTATAACACCGACATTTCAGACGATCCAAATACCTTTGTATATCGAGACAGACAGTGGAAATTATTTTTTTGAATATATTCACAACATTTCTCCGGTACAATTGCATTACCGGTTTCTGCGCTGGGCGCAGCTGCAAAAAATGTTTAAAAAAAATATTACCTTTGTTGTGGTTTCAAAATCCGAATACAATCTATACAAGGCAAAATACTGGCTTCGCCAGGAAACTCTTCAAAGTTCCTGCCTGTTTATACATAACATTGCTTATACGGTCACACGCAGCTGGTTTTTGCAGCAACCCGGAAAATTATTGACATATACGGATATTTTATAACGAAAACCACTTGACAATACCAAACCACAATGGTATATTATAGAAGTATGCCGCACAACGAGGTTATAGTTCTGCCCATTTTTACATAAGGCAGGCGCCGTAGTTGGCGAGTAAATTTATAGGAGGTGCTATATGTACGCAATTATAGCAACCGGTGGTAAACAGTATAAAGTAGAAGAAGGCGACGTGATCAAAGTTGAAAAACTTGGCGTGGAAGCCGGACAGACTGTTACTTTTGACCAGGTATTAGTAGTAAGTGACAAGGAGACGAAAGTAGGTACTCCTACCGTAGGCGGTGCTTCTGTTTCTGCAACAGTAGTAGCTGAGGGCAAAGGTAAAAAGGTTATTGTTTACAGATATAAGAGAAAAACCGGATACCACAAAAAGAATGGTCATAGACAGCCATTTACTCAGGTAAAGATTGACAAGATCAATGCATAAGCTAGGAGTAGACACTTTTTAAAAAGAAGGTGAGTCTATGATAGAAGTTCGAGTAAAAAAGTCTGATAGTGGTGACATTATTGGATTTCATATGTCCGGTCATGCAGGGTATGCAGAATATGGTTCAGATATTGTCTGTGCAGGTGTTTCGACACTTGCCATAAACTGCATCAATTCCATTGAGGAATTTACCGACACCAAGTTTGATCTGGTGCAGAATGACAACGATGGATTGCTTGATTTTACCTGCAAGGAACCGCTGGACAGTGGTGCCGTGTTACTGCTGAAGTCCTTGTTTAAAGGGATTCAGGGGATACAGGAGTCGTATGGAAAACAATATGTTACATTTCATTAATTTTTGTTAGGAGGGAAATGTCATGATGAAAATGAACCTTCAGTTGTTCGCTCATAAAAAAGGAATGGGTTCTACAAAGAACGGCCGTGACTCTGAGTCCAAGAGACTTGGTGCAAAAAGAGCAGATGGACAGTTCGTTTTAGCTGGTAATATTCTTTACAGACAGCGTGGTACTAAGATTCATCCGGGTACAAACGTTGGAATCGGTGGAGATGATACACTCTACGCTTTGGTTGATGGTGTGCTTCGTTTCGAGAGAAAAGGAAGAGACAAAAAACAGGCTAGTGTATATCCAGTAGATGCTGAATAATTTTGACAATTTCGGGGCTGTCATGAAATGTGGCAGCCCCTTTTACCTTTTATACTCAATTTGAAAGGGAGATACGTATGTTTGCAGATCAGGCAAAAATTTATATTCGTTCCGGAAA
>DJNB01000140.1:298-596 GCA_002435545.1 Lachnoclostridium sp. UBA6475 | reverse complement strand
CATGTCAGTTTCCGAAGAGAATTGTATGTACCAAATGGCGGACCGGATGGCGGCGATGGCGGCCGCGGGGGAGACCTTATATTTGAAGTAGATCCGGGAATCAATACCTTAAATGAATTTCGTCATATTCGTAAATATTGTGCCGAGGACGGCGAACCGGGTGGCAAGAGACGATGCCACGGAAAAGACGGGGCTGACCTCGTAGTAAAAGTTCCGGCGGGAACGATTGTAAAAGAAGCAAATTCAGGACAAGTCATAACCGATATGTCCTATGAAAATACAAGAGAAGTGATCTTGT
>DJNB01000140.1:0-225 GCA_002435545.1 Lachnoclostridium sp. UBA6475 | reverse complement strand
ACCAGCATTATGCGACGCCGACGATGCAGGTGCCAAAATATGCCCAGCCGGGAAAACCGGCGACGGAGCTGGAAGTGATTCTGGAATTAAAGACAATTGCAGATGTGGGATTGGTAGGATTTCCAAATGTTGGAAAATCTACATTTTTATCGCGTGTAACTAACGCACAGCCAAAGATTGCCAATTATCACTTTACAACATTAAATCCGAATCTTGGTGTGGTAG
>DJNB01000115.1:254-3880 GCA_002435545.1 Lachnoclostridium sp. UBA6475 | reverse complement strand
TCCATAACATCCTTATTGCTGTTAGAGATCAGACTCATGATCGAATCATCGGTTGTATTCGCTTTACGAACCAGTTCACGCGTATAGCGGTAAATAATGTACGTCTTTGCCAAAATAAATTTTCCCGCCGCCATCAGCTTCTGTTCGATCATATCCTGAATGTCTTCTACCTGAATGGTTTCCCGGTTTGCTCCCTCAATACTGGCGATGATCCCATCGATATCATCCTCCGATACTCTTTCAAATGGATCCACTTCCGCATTTGCCTTCCGTACTGCAATCAAAATTTTATTGCGGTCATAATCCACAACTCTTCCGTCACGTTTTACTACCTTCACAACAATTCTCCTTCCTTCTCTTTCCTTCTCGTCGTTCATAAAAGCCGAAAAGCCGGCTATGGGAAATATTATATCACTATCGGTTTTTTCTGTCTACTATATCTTGTGATTTTTTTTGTATTTTTTTGTGTTTATACAATATATGGTAGTTGTACTAAACTTGTAGAATTAGGAAAATAAGGCACTTCCCCATTTTCACTGCTTTTTTTCCTCAAAAAACGACAATATTTCTTGACTTTCTTATTATGGTATAGTAAACTTTTTATTAAGAATTGATTAAGCATTCTTTGCATATGCTGTATTGTAATATGCACATCATTAGTCTGTATCCGCGGTGCGATACGGACCGTATTCAAAAAAACGCATCGCAGAAAAGAGGAAGAGGAATGGTAAAAAACAGAAACGTTGCGCTTTGTATCATTTTAACCTTAGTCACATGTGGTATCTATGGATTGTATTGGTTTGTCTGCTTAACAGAAGACACAAATACAATTTCCGGTGAGCAGGGGACTTCAGGTGTTGTTGCCTTAATTCTTACTATTGTTACAGGTAGTATTTATGGTTTTTACTGGGCATACAAATGTGGCGAAAAAATTGATATAGCGCATCAAAAAAATGGCGAGCCATCCGGTAACGGCGGCGTACTTTATCTGATTCTGTTCTTATTTGGTGGAATCATCGCCTATGCATTGATCCAGAATGAGATCAACAAATTTGCAGATGCATAAAAAATCAAAGTTTCCTGTTATTCTTATTGGAATCGGATGTATTATTTATGCAATTATGGTACGGTATACGAACTTTCGTATACCGTGCTTTTTTCATAAGATTACAGGATACTACTGTCCGGGTTGTGGAATCACAAGAATGTTTTATCATTTAACCTTTCTTGACTGGAAGCGCGCCAGTCAGGAAAATTACTTTTTATTCTGGTCGATTCCCCTGCTATTAGGATTATTTCTTGTTTACTATTTTCCCTTTTCCAAATTTGAAAAAAGCCGCTGGCGAAAGAAACTAATCAACATAACTGCCATAGGTTATCTGATCGGCCTTGTGATTTGGTCTGTAGTACGAAATATTTTATCTATATAAAAATCCCACCACTTGATATGTACCCGGAATTGTGGCACATATCAAACAGTGGGGCTATTTTTTCATATAAAACTAAAATTTATCGGGGCTACATCTCTAACAACTCATGTCTATTATTGACCCAGTCATATATGGCATCTACCCAAACTTCGGGATCATCGTGCAGAGCCACATAATTACATTTTTTTACTGCATTTTGAAAATCATAATCCTTTATTGCCTTTTGAGCCTGAATTTCTGACCATCCATATTTTTCCTCAAAAATACTTATCATTGCCATTTTATATTCATTAATCTTGTTCATTTTCCATCATCTCCTTGTTTACTAATTTTATCATACTTTATATTCTCTAATTCAAATCTTCTATCAATTCAATTTTAAAGTTTCTCTGGATTTTAAAGCAAGAATGATATACCAACTTATTCGACTCATTTACTTATTTTATACTAGACTAAAAATCACTTGCTTTTTGAAAGTATAGCATACTACACTCTCAAATGCAAGTGATTTACAAATTTTATCTCCTACTCCTCTTTTCCTTTACAACAAGCGCCGTGGTTAGCAGTACTATGGCAAACAATACCTGGATTCCACAGTACATCCATATATCCGCACAGGCTGCCTTTGAGAGTCCTGCGTCAATCTGTTCCGCCGCGCGGATGTACCAGTATGCCGGCAGAAAATGCGCTGCTGTCTTGACTCCGTCTCCCAGAAATGAAAGAGGAACAAATATACCACACAGGAAAGACATGGCGAGGGATACCACATTGGAGATCATATTGATACTTTCGATTTTGGTTGCCAGCTGGCTGATCAAAAATACCAGGCTCAATGTGACAAGCAAAAAGGCGATTTCATTGACAATATACATTCCGCCTTTTGCGGTAAACCAAAGTTCCCTTTTCATGGCAAATACAACGATTAAATGCAGCGCCGTGATCACCAGACCGGCGATGATAAATGAAAAATACAATTCACGGTATACTTTCATTCTCGGATACGACGAACATGCCATCCTTTCCGCAATTTCCTTTTTTCGGAAAATAATCAGAATCGGGGTCAGCGTACTGATAAAAATTGCCAGAAAAAGGTAAGGAACATAAGCAAATAAATAATATGCTGAATCGTGCGACACTCCGCCGTTTTTGGCTGTCATCTCCACTTCCGGTTCCTTTTCCACCGACTGCATTGTCTCCTGCAGTGCCTCCGAGGCATCCATTCCGCCGGTGAGATATCCCCGCAGAAGAGAAACAAACCCCTGGATACTCTGCTCCATGATCGTTCCATACATTGTGCCCGGAATGGTTTTTACCGTGATCTGTTCCTGTTCGTTTTCCTCGCCCATCGTTTCACCAAATGCTTTGGGAATGCGGATTACACAGGTCAGACTACGGTTATACATTTTTTCCTGAATAACTTCTTCGTCATCTTCGACGTCTACCCATTCATTTCCTTTTTTCAGATAGTCGGTAAGTCCTTTACTGATCTCCGATTGGTCCTCATCAAAAACACAGAAGGCAATTTTTTGATTCTCATAATTTTTTTCCGAATTTCCTCCCTGCAAAGACATCGCGATCGCAATGGAAAAGAAAATTCCCAGATACATCATAATATATCCACGTTTCTTTTTTAAAATCTTAAAAAAACAAACCAGTATTCTCATTTTCTCTTTCCCCCTTTTCCAAGCCAGACGCTGATTCCAAGCAGTACTGCAGTCAAGATCAGCAAGCTCGCTATGTTTTGCCAATATCTGGAAGTTAAATTCATATTTAACGCATAAAATGAATCCACGATCAGACTTGCCGGACTGATGGCATTAAAAAACGGAATGTGCTGCTGCATAAATGCCCGGATCCCGCTGATCATAAGATCTGCAAAAAAGCATAATCCAAGGGAAACACCAACGAGCGTACCGGTTTTCGCTTCGATCGATAACCGCGTTGAACCGATACACAATCCCATCATATTTCCAAAGCTGGTTCCAACAAACAACAGAAGGAGAACATACCCATAATGCCCGCCGATATTGATCTTCAAAATCCCGGCCAGGTACACAAGGACAAGGCATGCCAGCGCAAACTGGATCAATTCCGCCGCCGCAAATTCGCTGATGACCTCTACTATTTTGGAAACCGGCGCTACCGATTTGCGCCTGCCAAGTTCGGAAGTATAAGGTTGTATATTATGTATCGTAT
>DJNB01000115.1:0-197 GCA_002435545.1 Lachnoclostridium sp. UBA6475 | reverse complement strand
TATCGTATTACATCCGGAAAATGAAGCAAACAAGCATGTCATAGCAAATATGGCATAAAAGTAGTTTACTATATTATCCGGATTGGAACCGCCCATCGCCTCCTCTTTTACCGCACTCTGCTGATTTTGGATTGCCTGTATTACCGCCTGAAGTCTGTCCGGATGACGGCTTCCCACATCCATCAGCAGTGTTTTAT
>DJNB01000055.1:8844-11537 GCA_002435545.1 Lachnoclostridium sp. UBA6475 | reverse complement strand
TGGCGGAGAAATCCGACTGCGTTATTGTGGGACGCTGTGCCGACTACATATTGAAAGATTATGAGAATGTCGTAAATATTTTTGTACGCGCAAATCTGGATTTTCGTATCAAACGTTCGATCCGGGTGGATCAGATTGACGAGAGTAAAGCCGGTGAGATTGTATCGAAAAAAGATAAAAGTCGTGGAAATTATTATCGATACCATGCCGGAGAGCGCTGGGATAACCTGATGAATTACGATCTCGTTCTGCGAAGTGATCTTGTCGGAATTGACAAAGCTGTAGAATGTATTAAAAATTATGTTGAGGCGATGTAATATCTGATCTGCAGCCGCCTCACACAAAGAAGGAGAATGAAAATGACACATAAGTCAATGCGAAAAGCGATGGCTGCGGTTCTTAGTGCAGCAATGCTTTTTCAGATGGGGGCAGCTCCGGCAACACAGGCTGCTGCCAAAGTTAAATTAGCTAAAAAATCAATCGTTTTGACAGAAAAGAAGTCCAAAACGGTGAAAGTTACAGGAGTGAAAAAAGCCAAGATAAAGAAAGTAAAATGGTCTGTCAACAATAAAAAAGTCGCAGCGGTGAAAGCAAGCGGCAAGACGGCAGTAAAGGTAACGGCAAAAAAAGCCGGCAGTGCCAAAGTAACGGGTAAATTTACGCTGAAAGGCAGTAAGAGGGTACAGAAAGTTACATTGAAGGTAAAGGTAACGGCAGCTTCGAAAAAACAAGTGACGTTGGAGACGACAGCACCTGCTTCCGGAGCACCGACAGCGACGTCGGCAGCTTCTGCTTCCCCGACAAATGCACCTTCGCAGGCACCATCGGCAAATCCGAATGCTTCGCAGGCACCATCGGTAAGTCCGAATGCTTCCCAGGCACCATCGGTAAGTCCGGATGCTTCGCAGGCACCATCGGCAAGCCCGGATGCGTCTCAGACACCGGCAGCAAGCCAGTCACCGGAAGAATTTCAGCCGGTACTTTTCAAAAGTGCGACATTTGAAGAAGGAACCGATGATTTTGTTTCCCGCGGTTCAAGTAAAGTATCTCAGGCAGATAACGGATATGAAGGCAAATGTCTTTATGTAACCGGCCGTACCGATGCATGGAACGGAGCGGCAATCGATGTAACAAGTACGATCGTTCCGGGTGCAAAATATCGTGTGACGGCATACATGAAACAGATGTCCGGTGATACGACCCCAATTAAATGTTCCGTACAGATGGGACAGACGTATCCGGAGATTGCGACGGTCGAAGAAGCACCATCCGGAGAATGGGTGAAGATTGAAGGCGAGATTGAAGTCGCATCTTCCTTCTCCGAATACTTGATCTATTTTGAAATGCCAAAAGACAAAACGGCAGATTTTTACCTGGATTCGGTAGAGATCACGCAGATTTCCAAAGGTAAAGAAGCGATTGATCCGGATACTTTGGACAGCATCAAAGATACCTACAAAGATATTTTCCAATATATGGGAACTTGTGCGAATTACTACGGTTACGGAGCAAAGAAAGATCAGCTTACCACACCAAAACTGGTTAATTTCATCAAACGCCAGTTCAACAGTATTACGCTGGAAAATGAGATGAAGCCGGACACCGTTCTTGGCAATTCTTACAGCAAGAAACTGATCAGCGTAGAGGAAGCAAAGAACCTTGGTTATGTTATTCCGGACAATTATGCGGATGACGAAGTACCACAGCTTTCGCTGGATGCCGTAGATAAGACATTGGAATTCTGTGCACAAAATAATGTTAAAATGCGTGCGCATACATTAATGTGGCATCAGCAGACACCAAACTGGTTCTTTGCAGAAGGTTATAACGGAACGACACCAACGACACCGGAAGTGATGGATGCCCGTCTTGAATTCTTTGTCCGCACGGTGATGAGACATGTCATGGATAAAGAAAAAGAACTTACCGGAAAAGAAGGCAGTCTTGTCTATGCATGGGATGTGACAAACGAGTACATCCACCGCACCAATGAACCGACAGACCCAAGCTGGATGGACGTTTACGGCGATATGGGACTTCAGCCGTCTTACGTAAAGAAAGCCTTTACAATTGCTTATGAAGAGTTGGAAAATCGTGGACTTCAGAATGATGTTACATTGTTCTACAATGACTACGACGAGTATAACTGCGCCGATGATATTGTTTCTCTTGTAAACTTTATCAACAGTGACAAGAAGATCTGTGGTGGAATCGGTATGCAGAGCCACCTGACCGGACCGGAAAATCCGACGATCGATCGGTATGCAGAGACATTGGATAAATTCCTTGCTACCGGACTGGAAGTTCAGGTGACTGAACTGGATGCGGAAGTAAAAGGCGCAGAGAACGATGAAGAGGGGCTTGCAGAGCAGGCAGCTTACATGAAAGCCATTATGGAGACAATTGTTAAAAAACAGTTGAATCGTGATAAAAATGTAAATCCAAAAGGAATTACCGGAGTAACGGTCTGGGGACTGTATGACAGTTGTTCCTGGAGAAGCAACATTCCACTTTTGTTTGGATCCGGCATCAACGATCCAAAGCCATCTTTCTATGCATTCATAGAGGCAGCAAAAGCAAAATAAAAAGTGAAATGAATGATAAATGAATGAAACCTGCCCGCCGCGGAGAAACTGTTCTCTGGGGCGGGTTTTTGCCTGAAAAAATGCGAAATACCTCAAAAACGCGTAACG
>DJNB01000055.1:0-8717 GCA_002435545.1 Lachnoclostridium sp. UBA6475 | reverse complement strand
GAAACACCTCAAAAACACGTAATAACAGTTGACAAACAACGAAATTTGGTGTATTCTTTTAAATAAATAAACTTTAAAAAACAAGGGGATTTGACTATGAAAGAATATTTGAATCGAATTGTGGATAGAGAACTGAAACTCCGGCTGGAGGCTTTTGGAGCAACGCTGATCGTGGGGCCAAAGTGGTGCGGCAAGACGACGACGGCGAGAGAACAGGCAAAGAGTATATTGAGAATGCAGGATCCGGATATGCGGGAAGGATATTTGATGACCGCAGCAACAAAACCCTCACTGCTGTTAAAAGGAGAAAATCCACGGCTTATTGATGAATGGCAGGAAGCTCCTGTGCTGTGGGATGCAGTCCGCACAGCGGTGGATGACAGACAGGAAGAAGGTCTGTTTATCCTGACGGGATCCACGTCCGTAGATGATAAGCAGATTCATCATACGGGGACAGGCAGGATATCTAGATTGAAAATGTATACGATGAGTTTGTTTGAATCCCGTGAATCAAATGGTAAAATATCTTTAAAAGAATTATTTGACGATCCGGCGCAGGACATCGACGGGATTATGTCAGAGATGAAAGTGGAAGATCTGATATTTGCGGCGTGCAGAGGAGGCTGGCCATCTTCTTTGAGAAAAAAGAGCGATGCCGCCAAATTGATCGTTGCCAGAGATTATTTGCGAAATGTGTGTGAATC
Organism: Lachnoclostridium sp. UBA6475; assembly: GCA_002435545.1. Lineage (GTDB taxonomy): Bacteria > Bacillota > Clostridia > Lachnospirales > Lachnospiraceae > Eubacterium_F. The sequence continues at coordinate 8,013 of DJNB01000055.1, read as the reverse complement.
GGATATATCAACCGTTGACGGAGTGTCCAGAAATCCGGTGCTGGCGGAACTTATTTTGAAATCCTATGCACGCAACATCTCAACATTGGCGAAAAAAAGTATTATTTATAAAGATGTGAGCGCAAATGCAGAAGGCATTTCACAGTCAACCTTTAATGCCTATCTCACGGCTTTGGAGAGATTGTTTGTAATTGAAGATATTGAGGCGTGGTGTCCGGCGATCCGTTCGGCGACGACAATCCGGGCGGGACAGAAAAGAGGGTTTATCGATCCTTCGATAGCGGTTGCGGCACTCGGACTTACACCGGAGTATCTGGAAAAAGATTTAAAAACATTTGGTTTCCTTTTTGAATGTTTATGTATTCGGGATTTGAAAATATATTCACAGGCGTTGGACGGAAAAGTATCCTATTATCATGACAGATACGACCTGGAAGCAGATGCGGTACTGCACATCGGAGACGGCAGGTATGCTCTCATCGAATTTAAACTTGGCAGTGCCGAGATTGAAGAAGGAGCCAGACATTTGTTGACGATAAGGGAGCTGGTACGCAGACACAACGAAAAGGAAAGACAGGTTCCTCTCCGGGAACCGGATCTGCTGCTTGTGATCACAGGGGGAAATATGGCATATACGCGTGAAGACGGCGTTAAGGTCATCCCGATAGCTTGTTTGAAAGATTAATATGAGAGGAAAGGAAAAATCATGCAGTCCCCAAACTACCAGAGAACCATGACCGCCTGTTTTATCGCCTATATGGTGCAGGCGGTTGTCAATAATTTTGTACCATTATTATTTGTAACATTTCAGCAGACCTACGATATCCCGATGGCGAAAATCACGCTGCTGATCACGCTGAATTTCCTGATCCAGCTGGTGATCGACCTTTTGTCAGCCGGGTTCGTGGACAAGATCGGATACCGCGCGTCAGTCATCCTGGCGCATATCTGTGCGGCGGCAGGATTTGTGCTGCTTACAATACTGCCGGAAATGCTGCCCGATCCGTTTGTCGGAATCCTGATCGCCGTCATGATTTATGCCGTCGGCGGAGGCTTGATCGAAGTGCTTATCAGTCCGATCGTCGAAGCTTGTCCGACCGACAATAAAGAAAAGGCGATGAGTCTCCTGCACTCCTTTTACTGCTGGGGACACGTCGGCGTTGTCCTGCTTTCGACGGCGTTTTTTGCGGCGGTCGGCATATACAATTGGAAAATTCTTACAATTTTATGGGCGGTACTTCCGCTTGCAAACTTAGTGCTGTTTGCGGGCGCACCGATCTATTCGCTTCACGAAGAAAACGAGGAAGGAATGCCAGTAAAAGAATTATTCCGGCAGAAAATATTCTGGATCCTTATGATAATGATGCTCTGCGCGGGCGCGTCCGAGCAGGCGGTCAGCCAGTGGGCGTCGCTTTTCGCGGAAAAAGGACTGGGCGTGACAAAGACGATCGGCGATCTCGCCGGCCCGATGTCGTTTGCCATTTTAATGGGAACTTCGCGCCTCTTATATGGAAAATACGGAGAAAAATGGGATCTCAACCGCTTCATGGCAGGAAGCTGTGTGCTGTGCGTGCTTTCGTACCTCTGCATCGTCTTTGTGCCAAATGCCGCGGTCAATTTATTGGGCTGTGCGGCCTGCGGTTTTTCCGTGGGAATCCTCTGGCCGGGCACATTCAGCAAAGCCTCTGCCGCAATCCGGCGGGGAGGGACGGCGTTATTTGCTTTTCTGGCGCTGGCAGGCGATGTCGGCTGCTCCGGCGGCCCGACGGTAACCGGTATGGTGTCAAGTTTGTTTGACAACAATCTGAAAATGGGAATCTTGGCGGCAATCGTATTTCCAATTTTACTATTGGCCGGATTAGCTGCCCTGCAAAAAGGAGAAAAACAATATGAGTGAAATTCAGGTAAGAGCCTATACACAAGCGGATCTTCCGGACATGATCCGCATTTGGAATGAAGTCGTGGAGGACGGGATCGCCTTTCCACAGGAAGAAAATTTATTGGAAGAAACCGGAAAAGAATTTTTTGGAAGCCAGACGTACAGTGCCGTGGCAGAAGATACGGCGACAGGCGAAATCCTTGGACTGTACATACTGCATCCGAACAATGTGGGGCGCTGCGGACACATCTGCAATGCCAGTTACGCGGTCGCAAAAGCAAGCCGCGGACTTCACATCGGGGAGAAACTGGTGCAGGACTGCCTGAAGCAGGCGCCGCATTTTGGCTATAAAGTATTGCAGTTCAATGCGGTCGTGGCTTCAAATGTACACGCAAGGCATCTGTACGAGCGTCTTGGATTTGTGCAGCTGGGGGTTATTCCGGGCGGCTTCCGGATGAAAGACGGGTCTTACGAGGATATTTGCCCGTATTACCACGAGTTGTAGTTTTCAGCAAAAACCTGTTGACATTCCAAATACAAATGACTATAATAATCAATAACACGTAGAAGAGACGAGTAAAATGTGATAACATGCCAGAGAGTGGTATCGGAGGGCAGCGTGCAAACAGGCATCTGCCACAGGCTGGAAGTACCATGATGGGAAGCATTTGAAAACTAACTCTGAGTGACCCCAATCCGGTCCGGTGACTCCGTTATCGTCAAATGAAGCCGGGTATATCTGACTGCCGGAAGTGCAGTCTTATGTACCAAAAAGGGTGGAACCGCGGATGAATATTTCAGCCCGTCCCTTTAAACCTAAGTGTTTAGAGGGGCGGGCTTAATTGTTGTGGCGGAAATGCCACAGCCATAGAAAGGAGATCCTAGAGAATGAAAATCACATTGAAAGATGGTTCCTGTAAAGAATATGCAGAACCAATGGCAATTATTGACATTGCAAAAGACATTAGCGAAGGACTTGCCCGCGTAGCCTGCGTGGCAGAACTTGATGGAGAAGTAGTAGATCTGAGAACCGTTGTAGACGGAGAACACGAATTAAATATTTTGACCTTTGACAGCGACGCCGGAAAGGCAGCTTACCGCCACACCGCATCCCACGTGCTGGCACAGGCAATCAAACGTCTGTATCCACATGCCAAATGTGCGATCGGACCGGCAATCGAGGACGGTTTCTATTATGATTTTGATATGGAATCCCTTGACCGCGAGGCGCTTGACAAGATCGAAAAAGAGATGAAAAAGATCGTAAAAGAGGGGGCAGAGCTGAAACGATTTACCCTTCCACGTAACGAAGCGATAGAATTTATGAAAAAACGCGAAGAGCCTTACAAAGTGGAATTGATCGAGGATCTTCCGGAAGATGCCGAGATTTCGTTCTATGAGCAGGGCGAATATGTAGACCTTTGTGCCGGCCCTCATCTGATGAGTACCAAACCGCTCAAAGCGATGAAATTAATCTCATCCTCCGGCGCTTACTGGAGAGGAAATGAGAAAAATAAAATGCTGACCCGTATTTACGGAACCGCATTTACGAAAAAAGCAGATTTGGATGCGCATTTGGAGCATCTGGCTGACATCAAAAAGCGTGACCACAACAAACTCGGACGCGAGATGGAATTATTTACCACGGTAGATGTCATCGGACAGGGACTTCCGCTCATTATGCCAAACGGTGTGAAAATGATCCAGAGAATGCAGCGCTGGATCGAGGACGAGGAGACGAGACGCGGTTATATGAGAACCAAGACGCCGCTCATGGCAAAATCCGATCTGTACAAGATTTCCGGCCACTGGGATCATTACAAAGAAGGCATGTTCGTCCTTGGCGACGAGGACAAGGACAAAGAGGTATTTGCGCTTCGTCCGATGACCTGTCCGTTCCAGTATTATGTATACAAAGCAAGCCAGAAATCCTACCGCGACCTTCCTTGCCGTTACGGCGAGACTTCGACACTGTTCCGTAACGAGGATTCGGGCGAAATGCACGGCTTGACCCGTGTACGCCAGTTTACGATCTCCGAGGGACATTTGATCGTCCGCCCGGATCAGATGGTAAAAGAATTTAAAGATTGTATTGCATTGGCGCAGTACTGCCTGCAGACACTCGGACTGGAAGAAGATGTAACCTATCATTTGTCCAAATGGGATCCGGAAAATCCGGAAAAATATATCGGCGAGCCGGAAGTCTGGAATGAGACAGAAGAGGATATCCGAAATATCCTGAACGAGCTGAACATTCCGTTTACCGAGGATGTCGGCGAGGCGGCTTTCTACGGACCAAAAGTAGACATTAACGCCAAAAACGTATATGGAAAAGAAGATACTATGATCACGGTTCAGTGGGATGCCCTTCTTGCCGAGCAGTTTGATATGTATTATATTGATGAAAAAGGCGACAAAGTCCGTCCTTACATCATTCACAGAACTTCACTCGGATGCTATGAGAGAACGCTGGCATGGCTGATTGAAAAATATGCCGGTATGTTCCCGACATGGCTTTGTCCGGAGCAGGTTCGCGTGCTTCCGATTTCTGAAAAATATGCAGAGTACGCGGACAGCGTCTGCCAGAAATTGACAGCAAACGGCGTAGATGCGACCGTGGATAACCGTTCCGAGAAGATCGGATTTAAGATCCGTGAAGCGCGCCTGCACCGTATTCCGTATATGCTCATCGTAGGTCAGAAAGAGCAGGAGGAAAATAAGGTATCTCTCCGCAGCCGTTACAAAGGTGACGAGGGTCAGGTTGCTTTGGATGACTTTATTGCGGATATCACAGAAGAGATCCGTACCAAAGAGATCCGCAAGATCGAAGTAAGCGAAGAAAAATAACCGGAAAGGGAGGAGTCTATGGAGACAAAGAAGATCAATGGAAAAGCGGTTGCCTCGCTGATCCTTTCCTGCTTTTCTGTGTTGTGCTGTGTGACCTGGTATTTTGCCATCATTCTCGGAATGGTTGGCGTAGTACTCGGAATCATTGCATATCGTGAGTCGGCAGCCGGTCAGCGGGATCTGGCTGTCGCAGGAATTATCGTGGGAGCAGTCGGAATGTCACTCGGAATCGTTTCTGCGGTGCTTTACATCCTGCTCACAAGCGGTTCGGCAGACAGTTTGCAGCAGACATCGCCGGTATCGCCTTCTGCGATCGGTGTCCCATCGGTAACCCCGTCGCCGGAAGATCTGCCGGAGGATGGCAGCGGCTCGGTAATGTCTGCGGTTCGCCGGCTGCGGATGTGGTTTTAAATAAGAAGGAGGAAAATTATGGAAGAAAATGAACAGAGCGTAGTAATACAGAGTGACAAAAAAGGATTTGGGATCGCAGGTCTTGTCCTTGGAGTCATTTCCATTCTCTGCTGTATGTGTTTGGGGGCAGGTCTGGTCTTTTGTATCATCGGTGGAATCTTTTCCATCATCAGTGTCATCAAGGGAAGCGGCACCGGGAGAACACTCGGAATCATCGGTCTTGTACTGAATATCCTGGGACTTGTGCTCAATGCCTTTATGATCGTTTCCTTTGCGATGATGATCGACTGGTCGAATGTCACGGTCGAAAATCTGCAATCCATCAATAATATTGATCCGAACAACGAAAACGAAGTGATGCAGTGGATGCAGCAGTTCTTCCGCGTGGACATTTCATCGTGATAACCGGGCAGGCAGAGGTCTGTTCCGGGTAAAAATAGGGCGGCTGTCAGACGATGGCCGCTATTATTTTTATGATCCATTGCACCAAAATGAGGAGCACCGCCACATAAACATATTCCAGACGAAACGAAAGCCCGTGAAAACGAAGATTCGCTGTCTTGCGGAGAATCCTCTCGATCGTCTGTGTTGCCATAAAAACAATGTATAAAACGTAACAAAACGGAACGACCGGGTGATAGAAAAACGCATGGATCAGATCACCCCGCAGAACGGCGGCAAAGGCGCGCGTCCCACCGCACCCCGGACACGGAAGACCGGTGACAAAACGAAACAGACACGGAGGCAGCCATTCGGTAGGCCGAATCCACCCAATATTGTAAAAAATCACCAATGCCGCCAGCGGCAGAAAAAGCAGCCAGCCGAGGATGAAAAGGATATCATCGACAGTATATTTTTTTATGGATGAATGTCTGGGAATTGTCAGCATGATCTCACCTCCGCGTGGTCTTTTTTATCATCATAATAATAATGTTTGCAATTGTCAAGAAGCGGCATTGGTGGTATAATATAATAAGCACGTAGGTATGCAAGGTTATGGAAATGGAGGAAAATATATGAGTAAATTTGGATTACGTAAACTAGGGATGGGGATATTGGTATTTGGAATGGCGGTATGCTGTTATACGGCAGCGCCTGTAAAAGCGGCAGAAACGGATGTGCTGATCAATAACACGACGTTTCCGGATGCCACATTTATGGAAGATGTTGGTAAGTTTGATAAAGACGAAGATGGGATTTTGTCAGAAAGAGAGAGAAACGCAGTAACGGAAATTACTGTGAATGGTCGAGAGAGCGGTCGAACAAAAATTACCTCTCTTGCAGGGATCGAGTATTTTCCCAAATTAACAGAATTGGATTGTAGAAACAATCAACTGACGGAATTGGATGTGAGCAAAAATACAGCCCTGCAAAAGTTATGGTTTTATGGAAATCAGATCGAAAGTATTGATCTGAGTAGGAATACAGAATTGCTGGATCTGGACTGTGGAAATAATCCGCTGACGAGCTTAGATGTAAGTCAGAATACGAAATTAACCGAGATGTATTGTTATAATGCAGCACAATTGACAGCTTTGGATGTCAGTAATAAGCCAAATCTGACTACACTGCAGTGCTTTAGTAACAGCCTGGCGAGTTTAAATATAAGCGGAGATACTGCATTAGAAACACTAGACTGCCGGCAGAACAATTTGACAAGTCTGGATATAGGTGACAGTTCGAAATTAACCGACTTATCATGCAGCGCAAATGGGATCACAGAGCTGGATCTAAGTCGAAATACACAGTTGGAGAAATTGTATTGCGCAAATAATAGTTTAACGACTCTGGATGTCAGCAATAATCTGGACATAACGAGTTTAGATTGTGGAAGTAACAAGTTGACAACACTGGAGTTAAAAGCGAATACAAAACTTGACTATTTGAATTGTGTATATAATCGATTGACAAGTTTGGATGTCAGTGCAAATACGGCATTACAAGGTTTATATACTTCGAATAATTCAAACCTCAAGAGCCTTGATGTGAGTAAGAATCCGGACTTGATTAATTTGGTCTGCAAAAATAATGGATTGACAAGTCTGGATGTCAGCGCCAATACAAGCTTGTGGATGTTACAATGTTCTAATAATCAATTGAAAAGTCTTGATGTGAGTAAGAATCTGTGTCTTAGCACGTTGGAGTGTGACAATAATGAGATTGATGGTCTGGATATCAGGCAAAATTCGGACTTGTCCACCATGGAGTTTTACAATAATCCGATCAAGGTATTAAAAGTGACAGATGGGTATGCGGATAGAAATTTGCAAGCCAGTATGTATATATATGATACCGCTGAGATCGATATGGGAAAGATTTCCGGCTGGGACGCAGGGAGTATATCAAATATAAGCGGCGCAACATTAGTAGATAATGTTTTGATATTTGATGATTTAACAGAGGAAGAGATTAGTTCAGGAAAGGCTATTGATAGAGACATTACTTATACTTATGACTGCGGATACAATTGTACCATGGATGTATATTTATATATTAGATTGAATAAGTATCAGATAAACTATGAGTTAAATGGTGGAACCAATGCGGAGGCAAACCCGACATCCTACTATCCGGCTGCGGAGACGATCGCGCTGGAGGATCCGGTAAAAGAAGACTACACATTTGATGGCTGGTATAAAGATGCAGAGTTTACATCAAAAATGCCGGAGATACCAAGGGGACATGTTGGAAATATAACGCTCTATGCGAAGTGGACGGAGGTGCCAAAACCAACTCCGACTCCGATTTCGACACCGACGGCAGTGCCAACTCCAACTATAGCACCGACGGCAGCACCGACAGTAACCCCAACGGCAGTGCCAACACAGCAGCCAACGGCAGCACCAACAGTAACCCCAACGGCGACACCAACTCCG
>DJNB01000190.1 GCA_002435545.1 Lachnoclostridium sp. UBA6475 | reverse complement strand
CATGCAGATGGCCGGAAAGCACCAGATCCGGATTCCAGCTGTGATATACCGGAAAATACGTCGGATTATGTGCCAGCAGAACCGCTGTCTCGCCCTCTTTTTTGACGGGATTTCCAAGCAGTTTTTCTATCTGCTCCAGCGTTGGAACTTCTTTTTTCCTTCCCCGGTGATAGCATTCCAGCGGAAGATCCAGACCATAGATCCGGAATTTTGTCGAATTTTTCTGCCATACGGCAGACTGGTTCCGCAGTACGGTTATTCCAATTTTTTCCAAATCTTGTATGTACTGTTCGTATTCCGGCATACGGATCTCATGATTGCCAACCGCATAATATACCGGCGCCAGTTCCCGCAGTCTGCTACATAAAGAAAGAGCGGACTTGCATCCCTCTCCTTCCTTTACTGTCATGTCTCCTCCGATACAGATGAGATCCGGATGACCTTCCTCCACCTGTTTCAGAAGTTTCTCATTTTCTTTTCCGTAGATCCAGCCATGCAGATCGGTCAGAAAGACCAGCTGCACCGGCTCTTTGCATGCCGCCTCCGGCAGAACCATTTCGTATTCGCTGCGGCATTTTTCATTCATTTCAAAATTTGCAAGATATCCATATACAAATAATCCGATCAGGAGTATGAGGATTCCTGCTGCAAGACCATATCCTACCAAAGCTGCCCCTCTCTCTGCTTACACTTCTTCTTCGTCCTGCTCTGCAAACGCGATATTGACACCGTGATCTGCCACACGCTCCAGATTACTCAAAAGATCTGAAAAGATCATCGCTGCATGCGGTTCGCATTTATTATTTGCCAGACGGTTTACATGCTTTTTCTGGAACTTCTTTTCCAATTTATCAATCTCGTCTTCTAACTGCATGATCTCAATGGCATGCGTCTCATCTCCGGAAACAAATTTCTTAATTGAAAATTCCAGCAGCGTGCATACCTTTTCATACAGTTCCATCAATTCATTGGTTGCCTTTTTACTAAACTGCAGATCTGCCTTCCGCATCGTCTTGGCAAAATCTGCGATATTTTCTGCATGGTCGCCGATCCTCTCGATATCGTTGACAACATGGAACATCGCTCCCAGTTCTTTCCTATCCTGGATCGGAAGGGACAGCTGGTTTGCCCGGACAAGATAATTGGAAATTTCTGTATTTAAGAAATCGATCACTTCCTCTTTCTTATACACTTCTTCCAATGCCTTCTCGTCCTTTTCCATCAATGCTTTCATCGAACGTTTTAAGTTGTTGACTGCCATCGTTCCCATGCGCTCTGTCTCGTGAACCGCCTGCGGAAGTGCTGTCGTCACGTTAAAGATCGAATGATTGCCGATGTATTTGAGTTCCAGTCCATGCACTTCTTCGTCTTCGCCCTTGACAAGCCATCTGGTGAGCCGGATCAGATACTTGCTGAATGGGAACAGGATAATCACCTGGGAAATTTTCAATATGGAGTTGATATTTGCCACGTCACGGCCGGCACGAAGACCGGTATCCGCGATGGATGCTGTCAGTCCGTGGATCGCACTGCGGATCGGATCTCCTGCCACCGCCAGAAGGATCATGACGATCACCGTTCCGATCACATTAAATGACAAATGGATCAACGCAGCTCTCTTTGCATCTTTGTTACCGCCAAGACTTGACAGTACGGCTGAACCACATGCACCAATGTCACATCCCATAATGATATAATAACAGATATCCGGATGAATCAGTCCGGAGGACGCCAATACGATCAAAATACCTACCGAAGCGGAGGCGCTCTGTAAGATCGACGTCAATACAAAACCGATAAGCACTGCCAAAAACGGATTGGTAACACTTCCAAATAACGTCTTTACTGCGGCAAACTGATTCAGATGTTTCACCGACGAAGAAAGGGTAGACATTCCAAAAAACAAAATACCAAAGCCCAGTACTACTTCACCGATCCGCTTTGCCATCGGCTTTTTGATAAACATGACTAAGATCACACCGGCAATGATGAAAAACGGTGCAATCGCATCTAATTTAAACGAAATCAGCTGTCCGGTCACGGTCGTACCGATATTGGCACCCATGATCACACCGACAGACTGTGATAATTTCATAATACCACTATTTACAAAACTGACTACCAGAACGGTCGTCGCGTTAGAAGACTGGATAATACCGGTAAATACAATACCGAGAAGAAGTCCCATAATCGAACTTTTTGTCAGTTTTTCAAGTACATCCCTCATCTTCTGGCCGGCTACTTTCTGCAATCCGTCGCTCATAAGATTCATTCCGTATAAAAACAAACCGACACCGGCTAAAATAGATAATATTAATTCCATCGTTTTCCTCTTTTCTGAATTTCATCTCTTTTTAATCGTCGTATACTTCTACTTTAATATAATTTTGGCACAAATACAAGAATTTTTTAAAATATTTCTTCACACAAAAGAGAGATCCCTCTCTTTATCGTGTCGGTATCAGGCACCGCAAACCCAAGTAAAAACGCGGGTTTTCCTGCTGTCTCAGAGTTCTTGTAATACGCAGACAGCGGCCGCAGATAAATTTCTTTTTCTGCCGCTTCCCGTACCATCTGTTCTTCACTTTTTTTCGTCCGCACTTCGGCGATCACATAAAGTCCGGCATAATCTCCGTGTACCTTAACTTTTTCCGGATATTTCTGCAGTTCGGACAGCATGACATCGTGCTTTTCCCGGTAAATCTTACGCATCCGGTTCAGATGTTTATCAAAATGCCCTTCTGCCATAAAGGTCGTTACGATCTGCTGGTCAAGACGGGAAACCGGACAGTTATATGCGCCGCATTCCCAGTGAAAAACCGATACCAGTTCTTTCGGCAGCACCATATAACCAAGCCGCAGCGCCGGCGTGATCACCTTGGAAAATGTACCGATATAGATTACCTTGCCCTCCGGATCCAGGCTCTGCATCGCAGGAATCGGCTTGCCCTTATAACGGTACTCGCTGTCGTGGTCATCTTCGATCAGATACCGCCCCTCTTTTTCCCGCGCCCATTTTAACAGACGCTGTCTCTCCGGTGCCGGCATTACCGTACCAAGCGGAAACTGATGGGACGGTGTCAGATAACAGAGTCTGGTCTGCGCCCGGTCAAGTTCTTCCGGTGTAATATTTTCTTCCGCGATCTCCACATTTACAATATCAAATCCATAGGAAGCGAAAATCTGCTTTGCGCGGACATACCCCGGCTCTTCAAAGGCAATTTTCCCGCTCTTGCGAAAAAGTACGGAAAGGAGCTGCAAAAGATACCCGATTCCGGCTCCGATCACAATCTGGGAAAGTTCACACTGTACCCCGCGCGACCGGTAAAGATACTTCGCCACCTGCCTGCGGAACGCCTCCTCTCCCTGTGCATTTCCGGAAGATAAAAACTCTTCCCGGTCCATCACGTTTCTTGCGATAGAACGAAGCGTCGCATAGGGAAAATGACTGCTGTCCACTTCATCCGGATTAAAATTGTATTTCCAGCAAACCGGTGTATGCTCTTCCTCCTGAAGCGGAATTTCCTTTTTCTGTCCACGATACTCTCTGATATAGGTAATTTCACTGACATAATATCCTTTCTGCGGGACAGCATAGACATACCCTTCCGCCACCAGCTGTTCATAGGCGGTGTCCACCGGATTTCTGCTCACAAGAAGCGAGGCCGCCAGTTCTCTTGCCGAGGGTAATTTTTCCCGGTAAGAAAGGCGTCCCTGCATAATTTCTTCCTTTATATATTCATAAATCTGTTGGTATAACGGTTTCCCCGATTCATTGTCCAAAGAAAAGACCAGCATTCTTTTTATCCGCCTCCATTTGGTGCATCAACTGTTCCAGACCGGCAAACTTCCGCTCCCCGCGCAGGAAACTGCAAAGTTCCACCCGTAATATTTTTCCATACAGATCCCCTTCAAAATGCAGCAGACATGTCTCTGCTCCAACCTGATTTTCTCCCGGTATGGTAGGCTTTACGCCAAGATTGGTAACGCCGTAATACTGCTGTCCCTCAAAAGACACTTTCGACGCATATACCCCAAATGGCGGAAGTATCTTTCTGGCATCCGGGATCTGGTTTGCCGTCGGCATATCCAATGTGCGGCCGATCTCATTGCCATGAACCACCTCGCCCTGCACCATATACGGCATCCCAAGAAGTTCATTGGCAAGCGGCAGATCTCCTTTGGCAAGCGCTTCCCGGATCCGGGTACTGCTTATGATCTCATCGTACATTTTCTTTTTCTTTACGACAATGCAGGTAATTCCCGCTTCTTTTGCCAAATTTTGTAAAATATTAACATTGCCGGCGCGGTCTTTTCCAAAATGAAAGTCATCGCCAACACAGATCACTCTGGCATCGCACTGCCGAACCAGTATTTCCTCAAAAAATTCCTTCGGCGTCATCTCTTTTAATGCCTCATCAAAAGGACATTCCACATACGTATCTATTCCCAGTTTTTCCGCTTTGGTTCGTTTTTCTTCCGGCGATAAGATATACGGTGCCTTCGGAAAAGCAAACGTAAAAAGCACTTTATTACAGCCGGAAAAGCGGGAGATCTCCTCGATCAGGCTCTGATGTCCCCGGTGGAGGCCATCAAACTTACCGATACAGACCGCGCTGTTTTTCAGCTGATAGGGTCTTTTGTTGATTACATCCATGATTCTTTCTCCTTCCCGTCATGCTTCCGTATGAGGGAAAAACATTTTATCATTCACCAATACATTCTGTCCCGCGTCAAAGCGGTAAATGGCATAAAAACGATCTTTCGTATCGTACATACGCACTCTTTTTCCATCTTCCACGGGAATATCTCCCTGACAATATTTACCATTTATCTTGTTGCCGTTCTGCAGGTAACTGACCGCTTTATCCCCTACCACGATCTTGTCATAGGCATCAAATAACTGATCGACCGGCAGGATAAACGGGGTCAGCGCATTTTCTTTTTGAAGGCTCTCAATGCGCTCTAATGTCAGCGCATCTTCCAGCTTAAACCGGTCAACCTGTAGACGTACCAGCGATGCCATCGCTGCACCACAGCCAAGTTTTTCTCCGATATCCTGACAGAGCGTACGGATATAAGTTCCCTTTGAGCAGGTTACTTCCATTGAAAACTCATTGTCTGCAAGATCCATCTCACGGATATCGCAAGTGTAAATGTGTACCTTTCTTGCTTTCCGTTCGACCTCTTTGCCCTGCCTTGCCAGTTCATATAACCGCTTTCCATTCACTTTTACGGCTGAATACATCGGCGGGATCTGCTCATATTCACCAAGAAAGGAAGCTGCGGTCTGCCGAATCTGCTCCCCGGTTACCTGCACTTCTTTTTCTTCCACGATGGTTCCCGTCAGATCCTGCGTGTCTGTCTGCACGCCGAGGCGTACTACGGCAAGATATGTTTTTTTCTTATCGGTCAGCAGCTCGCACACTTTTGTCGCCCTTCCGAGACAGACCGGCAGTACCCCGGTCGCATCCGGATCCAGCGTTCCGGTGTGTCCAATCTTTTTCTGGTGCAGAATACCGCGAAGTTTTGCTACTACATCGTGAGATGTATAGCCTTTTTCTTTATATACATTGATAATTCCGTCCACGCATCTGCCCCCGCTATTTTTCCTGATTTAACTGTTTTTCAATATGTTCGGTCAGATTGTTGATGACATCATAGGAAGAGCCTTTGATCGTACAGCCGGCAGCTCTTACATGTCCGCCGCCGCCAAAAAAGACCGCGATCTTACTTACATCCACGATCTGATTGGAACGCATACTGACTTTAAATTCCAAAGGTTCCTTTTCCGTCAGCAAGACAGCCACTTCGACTCCCTGTGTCGTCCGGAGTTCATCAATGATCCCATCGAGATCCGAAGATTTTGCCTCATAAAAATCCATCATCTGCTTCGTAACAACCGATACGATACATCTGCCATCCATCACACGGATGCTCTCCAGCAGACAGCGTCCCATGATCTGCAGCTGACGGTATGTCTTCATATAAAAACTTTCGTCGATGATCTTTCCAAATGGGATTCCTTTTTCCACCAGACATCCCGCGGTCTCCATCGTCTTCTTTGAGGTATTGGAATGCTTAAACACACCGGTATCATGGATGATTCCGGTATAAAAAGCCGTCGCACTAAACGTTCCAATTCTCTCCATCGGAAGAAGTTCACACAGGATCTCACACGTAGAAGACGCATCAGCTTTTACAATATTTTCCTTTGCAAAATTCGTATTACTGATATGATGATCCACACAGATCGTATCCGCAGCTTTTTCAAATACACTCTGCGCCTCGCCCAAACGGTCGATCGAACCGCAGTCCAGCGCAATAAAGAGATCATACCGGTCTGCTTTTTCTGACATTGCCTCTTCGATTTTCAAATAATCAAATGCCTCCGGAATTTCCTCCAGATACACGCTTACCGCTTTATCCGGATAATGATCGGAGAGATACCCAAAAAGACCCATACAGGATCCTACGCAGTCGCCATCCGGACGTATGTGTCCGCCGATGGCGATCGTATTTGCACTTTCTATCTTTTCTAAGAATTTCATTTTGACTCCTTATGATTTACTTCATCAATTTTTTTCGACATATTGACACCGTATTCGATGGATTCATCCAATACAAAAGTCAATTCCGGTGTATTTCGGAGATTCATGCGTCTGGCTAACTGCATACGCGCAAACGATGCGCTCTTTTTCAAGCCTTCCATCGTTTTTTCCTTCTCTTCATCATTTCCGAATACACTGATAAAAATTTTGGCAAATTTCAAATCCGGAGTAACCTCCACTGCCATAACGGAAGTCAACGGATGCACGCGCGGATCTTTAATATCCTCGCGGATGATCTGGCTCATCTCACGCTGTACTTCGCTGTTGATACGGATATTTTTAACACTGTTTTTTTTCATGTCTTTTCTCCTTTAGCACGAAAGCAACTGCGTTGCCACAGTTACTTTCATGTTTACATCAATCTATTATTTTCTATCTTGGCACTTCTACCATGATATAACATTCTACGCGGTCTTCCATCTGGATATCGTTGAAATTGCTGAATACAAGTCCACATTCATATCCGGCCGCCACTTCTTTGACATCGTCTTTGAAACGTTTCAGGGAAGCAAGATCTCCTTCAAAGATCATATCCTCGCCTCGATATACACGGCAGCGGCATCCACGCTGTACTTTACCATCCAAAACATAGGAACCGGCAATCGTACCCACTCCGGATGCCTTGAATGTCTGGCGTACTTCCACATGTCCGATCACCTGCTCTTCATAGATCGGTTCAAGCATACCTTTCAGTGCATTCTCGATGTCTTCGATCGCATCGTAAATGACACGGTAAAGACGTACATCGACGTTTTCACGTTCTGCCACTTCTTTGGCGGTATTGTCCGGACGGATATTAAATCCGATAATGATCGCATTGGATGCACTTGCCAGCGATACATCGGACTCTGTGATGGCACCAACACCACCATGGATCACGCGGACTGCCACTTCTTCATTTCCAAGTTTTAACAAACTCTGTTTTACGGCTTCCACAGATCCCTGTACATCCGCTTTGATGATAAGGTTCAGATCTTTGACATTTCCTGCCTGGATCTGGTTAAATAAACCATCCAGAGAAAGTTTTTTCGCTTTTGTCTCCTCCAGCAGTTTATCCTTACTCTGATCAATATATGCCTGTGAGATCTGTTTTGCTTCTTTATCGCTCTCGGTAGCCACAAAAATTTCACCGGCATCCGGAGCACCACTTAATCCAAGGATTTCTACAGGTGTAGAAGGTGTTGCTGTTTTCACGCGCTCTCCGGTGTGGTCAAGCATGGCACGTACTTTTCCGTGAGCAGGTCCGACTGCCACATGATCTCCGATGCGGAGTGTACCTTTCTGTACCAATACGGTTGCCACCGGTCCGCGTCCTTTATCCAGACGCGCCTCGATGACGATACCACGCGCTTTACGGTTTGGATTTGCTTTTAATTCCAGTACCTCCGAAGTAAGTACGATCATCTCAAGGAGCTGCTCGATACCTTCTTTGGTATGTGCTGAAACCGGTACGAATACGGTGCTTCCGCCCCAGTCTTCCGGAATCAGTTCATATTCTGCCAATTCCTGTTTTACTCGTTCAATATTGGCGCCCTCTTTGTCGATCTTGTTGATGGCAACGATGATCTCTACGCCGGCAGCTTTCGCATGGTTGATCGCTTCGACGGTCTGTGGCATAACACCGTCGTCTGCGGCTACGACAAGGATCGCAATATCCGTTGACTGCGCTCCTCGCATACGCATGGACGTAAATGCCTCATGTCCCGGTGTATCAAGGAAGGTGATCTTTTCACCGTTGATCTCGACTACATATGCACCGATATGCTGTGTGATACCACCTG
Source organism: Lachnoclostridium sp. UBA6475 (assembly GCA_002435545.1). GTDB lineage: Bacteria > Bacillota > Clostridia > Lachnospirales > Lachnospiraceae > Eubacterium_F. Next base: position 7,047 of record DJNB01000190.1, on the reverse strand, counting down.
CCTCGTGGGAAGTAACATTTGCTTCACGGATGGCATCCAAAAGGGAAGTTTTACCATGATCTACGTGTCCCATTACGCACACAACCGGTGGCCGTTTTACAAGATCTGCTTCCTCTTCTTCCTCTTCTTTCAGAAGTTCTGCTACCATATCGATCTTTTCTTCTTTTTCTGCAATGATATCAAATTCAAGTGCGATCTCTTCTGCCTCTTCAAACGTAATATCCTGATTCAGGGATACGACCTGACCCTGCAGGAACAATTTCTTCACAAGAGCAGCCGCTGGCATCTTCATCTTGTCTGCCAGTTCACGGATCGTCAGACTCTCCGGAATGGTGATCTGTTTGATCGTCTCTTCCGGCTCTTTTACTACCGGTTCCGGCTTAATAAAGGCACCTTTACGGTTTGGATCCTTTTTACTCCGGATACGGCTCATTTCTTCTTTTGTTGACTTCTTATATGTGCCCTTATCGGCAGGCTTTTTATTGCGTTTTCTGGAATTCTTCTGTTCCTGTTTGATTCCATCAAATCCGCTCTGTGCCTTTTCAAAACGCTCCAGCACTTTTTCTCCGTTACGGTTGTTATTTCCACCGCGTCCGTTGTTATTACCACGGTTATTATTGCCGCCACGACGGTCGTTATTATTGTTCGGCCGGCGGTCACCGCGGTTATTACCACGGTCATTGCTGCGCTCGCCTCGATTATTGCCGCGGTCATTATTACGATCACCTCGATTATTATCACGGCGGCGGTCGTTGTTTCCACCACGATTGTTATTATCCCGATTGCCGTTATCGCGGTTATTTCTGCGGTCATTTCCACCACGGTTATTGTTGTCGCGGTTGTTATCACGGCGGCGGTCATTAGAATTGGAATTCGAATTGGATGGTGCGTTTCCGTTCTTTTTCTTTTCTGGCATTTCTTTCTTTGGTTCTGTTTCAGGCACTTTCTTTGTATTCTCCTCTTTTTCCTCTTTCTTTTTCTCTTCTTTCGGAACCGGTTTCTGCTCTGCTTTTTCAGCCGCTTTTTCTTCTGGTTTCTTTTCTTGTTCGGTTGTGGATTTTTTCTCCTCAACCGGCTCGGCAGGCGTTACTGCTTCTTTTGAAACTTTCGGTTCTTTTTTCTCTGCCTTCGTTTCATTGTCTTTTTCCGGTTTGGAACCTTCTGCTTTTTGTGACGCCAGTATTTTCTCAACTTTCTTCGGATCACTGAATGTCTTCAGCAAAAAAGCAATTTCTTTATCTTCAATATTACTGTTTGCTCCTTTGACATCAAAGCCGTTTTCGTTTAAAAGTTTTACCAGATCGCCACTTTTTATTTCTTTATTTTTTGCCTGAATACTTCTTGCTATTTCGAATATCTTCATTTTTGCCATATTACATTTCCTCCAATTCTAAATTTTTACTAATTGCTAATGCAAATCCCTGATCAAGAACTGCGAGTGAAGCCCGAAACTCTTTTCCGATCGCATTGCCAAGCGTATCCTTGTCAAATTGAATCGCTAAAGGGACCTGATAATACGAACAGGAATTACGAAATTTCTTTTTCGTATTATCGGAGGCATCTTCCGCTACGATCACAAGCCGTGCCGTGCCGGCACGAATCGCCTGCTCCGTAAGAAATTCTCCACTTGCTACATTTCCGGATTTCATCGCCAATCCCAGAGTTCCTAAACTTTTGCTTCTATTTTGACTCATTCAATAACTGCCTTTCTAATTCTTCATATACTGCTTCGTCTACTTCCATTCGAAATGCCCGGCTCAGACCATGATTTTTTCTGGCCTTCCTCAAACATTCCGGATTGTCACAAAGATAGGCACCGCGTCCATTTTTCTTCCCGGTGCGGTCGATTGTGATTTCCTGATCATTTTTCACAACACGGATCAGCTGCTTTTTTTCCTTACTTTCGCGGCAGCCGACGCATTGTCTCATTGGAACCTTTTTTTCTTTCAACAAAACCACCTCTTATCCTTCCTGGTTCTGTGTCTCACTCTTAATATCTATTTTATAACCGGTCAGTTTTGCTGCCAGTCTTGCATTCTGTCCTTCTTTACCGATTGCCAGTGACAACTGATAATCCGGTACGACTACCATCGCACTCTTTTCCTCGGTATCCACCGTAACCGATACGACGCGGGACGGACTAAGTGCATGCTCGATAAAGATTGCCGGATTTTCATTCCACTCTACGATGTCGATCTTTTCACCACGGAGTTCATTGACTACGGCATTGACACGCGCGCCATTCATACCCACGCAGGCACCTACGGCATCTACATCCGGATTCTGGCTGTAAACCGCGATCTTTGAACGGGAACCTGCTTCACGGGATACACTCTTGATCTCAACGACACCGCTCTGGATCTCTGCAACTTCTGCTTCAAACAGACGTTTTACAAGTTCCGGATGGGTACGGCTGATCACAATTCTTGGTCCTCTTGGCGTATCTTTTACTTCCGTAACGTAAACACGGATTTTTTCATGAGAACGAAAACGCTCTGTCTTTACCTGTTCCTGCTCCGTCAAAACGGTGTCAATTTTTCCAATATTTACCGTATAATTTCCGTTGGAATAACGCTGAACCGTTCCTGTGATAATATCTTTTTCTTTTGTATAATACTGATCATACAAAACCTTTCTCTCTTCTTCGCGAATTTTCTGTACAACAACCTGTTTTGCTTTCTGTGCGGAAATACGTCCGAAGTTCTTTGGTGTCACCTCAATACTTACGGTCGCTCCGAGATCTGTCACATCATATTTTGCTTCCGCTTCTGCCAATGCGATCTCAAGTGTATCATCCAGCACTTCCTCCACCACGGTCTTATCCTGATATACATGAAATTCTCCTGTCGTCTCATCTAAGATCACACGGACATTATCCGATTTACCAAACTGATCTTTACACGCTGCCAGAAGGGAATTCTGGATTGCTTCCAATAATACATCTTTGCTGATATCCTTCTCCTTGGCAATGGCTTCCAACGCCTCGATCAATTCCGGATTTCCGTTTGTTGTTTTACTGTTTTTCGCTTTCATTTTTTTCTTTACCTCCAATATTATTTAAAAGTCAATTGATTTTCGAATCAATGCAATATCCTTAATCTCTAGTTCTAATGTTTCATCGCCATCAAATCCCAATATAATCTTTCCACCGTTTACAGAATCTTCCTGTGGGGCTTCATAAGATTTTAAAATGCCGATGAATTCTTTATCTGTATACTTTTTCCCCTTTTGTTCAAATGTGATCGGAGCAAAAAGTTTGACTTCTACGTCTTCTCCCAGATTTCTCTTATAATCCTTTGGTTTTTTAAACGGCCGGAGCAGCCCCGGAGAACTTACTTCCAATATATAAGATTCCTCGATAAAATCCTCTGCATCCATCTTGTCACTCAGTGCATGATTGACAAGTGTCAGATCGTCGATCGTAATGCCGCCTTCTTTGTCAATATATGCACGAAGATGCCAGGAACCGGCTTCTTTGACAAATTCCACATCGACCAGTTCAAAATGATTTTCTTCTAAAATCGGTGTGATCAGTTCTTCTGTACGCTTTTCATACATCTGATGTTTACCCAAAAAACATACCTCATTTCCTCATAACAACAATGAGTGGACTCGCGTCCACTCATCTCAATACAATAACAACATTTTTAGTATATCACATATTTTTTCCAAATGCAAGCACTTTTTCTATCACTTTTTTACGCTTCATTGCCCGATAATGTGTACAAATTGTAATATACTCCGTGTTTTTTCATCAGTTCTTCATGACTGCCTTCCTCACTGATCCCCTCGTCCGTCAAAACAAGAATCCTCTGCGCGTTGCGGATCGTGGAAAGCCGGTGGGCGATAACAAACGTCGTACGGTTCTTTGCCAGTTTTTCAAGGGATTCCTGTACTACTTTTTCGCTTTCATTGTCCAGTGCCGACGTCGCCTCATCAAAGATCAGCACCGGCGGATTCTTCAAAAACACTCTGGCAATCGAAAGCCGCTGCTTCTGGCCTCCGGAAAGTTTCACACCGCGCTGTCCGATATTGGTATCATACCCCTGCGGCAGCCCCATGATAAACTCATGGGCGTTGGCATCTTTTGCCGCCTGAATCACTTCTTCTCTGGTCGCGTCCACTCTTCCGTAACGAATGTTATCAAGCACCGTTCCGGCAAAAAGATAAACATCCTGCTGAACAACACCGATGCTCTTTCGCAGGCTCGAAAGCGTATATTTTCTCACATCCATTCCGTCCAGATAAATGGTTCCAAATGTCACCTCGTAAAACCGCGGGATCAGACTGCACAGCGTCGTCTTTCCTGCTCCCGACGTACCAACCAGTGCGACATATTCCCCGGCATTTACTTTCAGGCTGACATGACTGAGCACCTTTTCCTGCCCTTCTTCATACCGGAAACCGACATCGTCAAATACCACTTCTCCCCGGACATCCTTTGCCTCGACCGGATTCTCACACTCCTTGATCTCCGGATCAATGGCGAGTATTTCACGAAATCTTTCATATCCGGTAATTCCATTTTGAAACTGCTCCGTAAAGTTGATGAGCTTCTGTACCGGCTCTGTAAAATTGCTGATATAAAGCAAAAACGTGATGAGATCCGGCGCATTCATCGTACCATTGGATAACAGAACCGCTCCCACAACGATAACAACTACCGTGATCATCGTGACAAATGCGGTCAGTCCGGCGTGGTACTGTCCCATATAAAAATAACTGTTTTTCTTGCTGTCCAAAAACCCCCGGTTGCCTTCCGTAAATTTTTCCCGTTCAATCTCCTCATTGGCAAAGGATTTAACCACTCGGATCCCGGACAGATTGTCCTCAATACGGGCATTGATATCTGCCACCTTTTCCCGGTTTGTCTTAAAGGCACGCTTCATTTTCTTATTGAGTACATAAGCGTATACAAACATAACCGGGATCAGAACAAAGGCCGCAAGTGCCAGCCGCCAGTTCATCCACGCAAGGATCGACAGTGTCCCCGCAAATTTAATAAACGAAATGACAACGTCTTCCGGACCATGGTGCAGCAATTCCGTAATATCAAACAGATCGTTCGTAATACGTGACATGAGCTGCCCCACTTTCTGGTTATCATAGAAAGAAAATGACAATTTCTGGTAATGATCAAAAATCTCTTTCCGCATGTTATATTCAATCTTTGCTCCCATAACATGCCCGTAATTTCCAATAAAATAATTGCTAAAACACTGGATTGCCACGAGAACTACCATGATACCTCCCAGAAAAAGAATCCTCGAAAGGATTTCCTCTTTTGGCAGATAAACGACCGTCCCTGTAATATAACGAACGATCAGCGGAATAACCAAGGTCGTAAGTGCTCCCAGAAAGGCAAAAAACATATCCGCCGCAAAAATTCCACGAAAGGGCTTATAATAACTTAAAAATTCTCCCCATTTAAAATAACTTTTTTTCTCTTCCATAATTTCCAAATCCTCCATTTTTCGCAGTCCGAACCTTATCTTATCACATTTCCACAAGAAATGTCAAAATTTTTTTCATTTTCTTCTTGACATTGCTTCTGTTTTATAGTAATATATGTCTTGTTGATGGTCCGTTGGTCAAGCGGCTAAGACGCTGCCCTCTCACGGCAGAAACAGGGGTTCGATTCCCCTACGGACTACTTATTATTTTCCCCTGTAATTATACAGGGGATTTTTTTGACTTTTTTTCCTCTTTGTGCTACGCTTAATGAGGAGCAACCAATATGACCAAAGGAGGTTTTTCTATGAACGAAATCGAACAGCTGCGCGAATGGATCCGGGCCAGCGACAATATTGTTTTCTTTGGCGGTGCCGGTGTCTCCACCGAAAGCAATATCCCGGATTTCCGAAGTGTCGATGGTCTGTATAACCAGCAGTATGATTACCCGCCGGAAACGATTTTAAGCCATACCTTTTTTATGCGGAACACACCCGAATTTTACCGTTTTTACCGCAATAAAATGATCTTTCCGGATGCCGAACCCAACAAAGCCCACCTTGCTTTGGCGGAACTGGAAAAACAGGGAAAATTAAAAGCGGTCATCACACAGAATATTGACGGATTACATCAAAAAGCCGGCAGCAGCGAAGTATTAGAACTTCACGGCTCCGTTCTTCGAAATTACTGTATGAAATGTGGGAAATTTTACAATCTGCACGACACCATCTCGCAGGAAGGGGTTCCCAAATGTTCCTGCGGCGGCATCATCAAACCGGATGTTGTTTTATATGAAGAAGGTTTAGATTCTTACATACTGGAAAAAGCTGTAAATTATATTAAAAATGCGGATATTTTGATCATCGGCGGTACTTCTCTCGCGGTCTATCCGGCAGCAGGACTGATCGACTATTACCGCGGAAACAAACTGGTTCTCATCAATAAAAGCGAGACCAGCCGCGATGCCCATGCCAATCTCGTCATCAACGATGCGATTGGAAAAGTATTTTCAGAAGTGGTATAATATAAAATGCTCCACCCCGGACACCTCGTTCCTGAGTGGAGCATTTTATCGTCTTCTTTTCTTAAATTATAACAGTTCCATCTGGTATCCGCCGGTAAATTCCTCTCCCGGCTCCAGAGACTGCATATATTCCCGTTCGGACAATTCGCCCTCAAAATCTTCTTTATCACAGCGGCCATACCAAGGCTCCAAGCACACAAACGGCGCCTTTTTATCCGCGGTACTCCAGATCCCCCAAACCGGCACATCCGCACTTACGCGCACTTTCACCTGATTGGACAGATGATTGACAATTTCGAGATGGCCGATCGTGTCATTTTGCAAAATAAACGCATCGCGTGCAAACGTATCGTCTTCCAGCACAAATTCATTGGAATGCAGTTCCTTTTCCTGACCTAAAAGTCCTTTTTCCAAAAATGCAACTTCCAAAAGTGGAGATTCCCCGGCACGGACACTGTAGTCATCCCGGATCATGCCGCCTTCACAAGGAACGGCAAATGCCGGATGTCCGCCAATCTGAAAATACATTGTCTTCTCATCTGTATTTTTTACCTTCCAGGTAACACGGCATT
>DJNB01000167.1 GCA_002435545.1 Lachnoclostridium sp. UBA6475 | reverse complement strand
TCTCTGCTGCTGTCCACCGGATAACTGATTCGGAAGGTGTTTCAAACGGTCTTCCAGTCCCAGTCTCTCAACCAGATCGGTAAGCAGTCTCGGATCCGGCTTATTTCCGTCAAGTAAGAGTGGCAGGGTAAGATTTTCTTCCACCGTCAAAATGGGAATTAAATTATAAAATTGATAGATCAGTCCGATCTGACGGCGGCGAAAGATCGCCAATGCCGTTTCATCCAACGTAGAAATATCGGTCTGGTCTACGATGACCTGCCCGCCTGTCGGTACATCCACACCGCCAAGAATATGCAAAAGTGTAGATTTTCCGGAACCGGAAGGGCCGATGATCGCAACAAATTCTCCCTGTTCTACTTCAAAAGAAACATCATCCAGCGCCTTTACCAGCGTGTTTCCTTTTCCATATGTCTTTGTTAAATTTTTAACTTGCAAAATATTCATTGTCATTCTCCTTTTCTTTCTGATAATTCAAGTGTAACATCGCATCCTTACATCTCCGTGAAAGAAAAATGACAATTTTGTCACACAATCATTTTATAAAACCGAATTTCAAATTCCGTGCCCTCTCCCACTTCACTTTTTACGAGTATTTTTCCCTCTTCTTTTTCCACAATGGCTTTTGACAATGCCAGTCCGATCCCCACACTGTCCTTTTTTGCCCGTTTGCCATTGTAAAAACGTTCAAATATGTGTGGCAGCTCGTCTTTTTCGATACCGCATCCATCATCGCGCAGGATCAGTGACTGATACAACGAGTAATCTTTCGTCTCCACATAAAGATGCCCTCCGTCATCCATATGTTCCATACAATTTTTTACAATATTTCCGACTGCCTCGCACGTCCAGTTAAAATCTCCCCGGATCGTTCCGTCCAATTTCCCTTTTTCTACGCTGATATTTCTCAGATCCATTGTCAGTAAATACGGTTCTATACTTGCCTCAAAAAGCTCTTCCAGAGCGATTTCATCGGTGTGAAATACAACCGTTCCGGCATCCAGTTTCGACAATCTCAGCAAATACGTGATCAGCCATTTCATTTTATCTAACTGTTTGTCAATGGTTTCCACAAACTGCTTCCGCTTTGTCTCTTCCTGCTCTCTTTCAAGCAGTTCGGTCATTACCATCATGGAAGTAAGGGGTGTTTTTAACTGATGGGAAATATTAGCAAGGGCATCTGCCAGATACACCTTGTCCTTCTCTAACATCGCATTCTGCGACCGAAGCAAGACAATTACTTTATATAAATTGTTTTTTAATATGGATATTTCCCCTTCCTCGTTATCTGCGATATCAAGATCGTATTTACCGGCGCAGATCAAGGATAAATAGGTATTGAGCTGCTGTAATTTATCCCGTCGTTTCTTTATTTCCAAACTGTAAATAGCGATTAACAGAGCAGATAATACAAAAAAGAGAACAGCACACAATGGATGGATCCATGCCATAAGTACAGTTCCCAAAATTGTAATTACACTGCCCAAAAAGATCATATGTTTCAGGCTTTTATCTTTCATTGTCGATTCGATACCCCCTTCCCCGAACCGTCTGAATGTATTCCGGTTCGGCTGGATCTGTCTCAATTTTTCCGCGCAGTCTCTTGATGTATACGGTCAGCGTATTGTCATTGACAAAATCGCCCTCCACATCCCATATATTTTCGAGCAGCTGGTTTCGGCTCAGGATCATACCCTTATGATTCATCAAGATCAACAGCAGGCGATACTCCATCGCGGTAAGTTCAATTTCTTTTCCATTTTTTTCCACTCGTCCTTCGTTTGTATAAATGCAAAGTTCCTTATACCGCAAAACTCCGTCTGCCGTTTCTTTCGTATACCGGCGAAGGACACTTTTCATTCTGGCAAGCAGTTCCCTCACGCGGAATGGTTTTGTGATATAATCGTCCGCACCAAGTTCCAATCCCATCACGACATTGACCTCTTCTTCCATCACAGTCAGTATGATTACCGGAAAATCACCTTTTTCTTTGATCTTCCGGCAGACATCGTAACCACTTCCGTCCGGCAGTGTAAGGTCAAGGATATATAATGAAAAGGTGCGCTCCGCCATCAAAAGCATCGCCTCTTTTACCGTAGAGACACGCATCACCTCATAGCCTTCCGGCTCAAGCGAATAGGTCAGTCCCATCGCGATCGCATCATCGTCTTCCAGTAAAAAAATGTCCATCGCCTGTCACTCCTTATTTGATCTTTGCTTTTTTTCCTACCCCTCTGGCACGCAGTATTTTCTTATATGCGGCTTTTTGCTTCTTGGAAAATCCACCTTTTGGCAGTATAATCTTTGCTTTTTTATAAATCCCTGCAAATGCCTTTTTCCCAACGCGTTTCATCGTCAGTTTTTTCGTCTTTATCACAATGGTCTTTAGTTTTTTACAATTATAAAATGCCTTCGGCTTGATACTCCGTACATTTTTTCCGATCACCACTTTTGTAAGTTTTTTACATTTTTTAAACGCATTTCCGGAAATTGCAATGACCGGATACTTTTTCCCTTTGATCGTGATATAATCCGGAATTACAATTGTCGTTTTCTGCGTATCAAAATTCCGCAGTTCAACGCCCTGCACACCATCGATCACGGTTGGCGAATAAGAACTTCCACTTACCGCAATATGTAAATCTTCGTCATCTGCCGGCGCTGCACTTTCACTTGGTACTGCACTCGGAACTGTAGTTGGTATTACCGTTGGCGCTGCGGATGCTGCCGGTGTCGTCGGTGCGGTTGTTACGGCCGGCGCTGCACTCGGTACTTCACTTGGTATTGCTGGTGCTGTCGGTGCTACACTCGGAACTTCACTTGGTATTGCTGGTGCGGTCGGTACCACGGTTGGTATTGCACTTGGTATTGCCGTTGGTGTTACAGTTGGTACTGCTGATGCGATCGGCGCTACGGTTGGTATTGCGCTTGGTGCGGCGGGTGCTGTCGGCGCCACAGTCGGTATTGCACTTGGCTCTGCTGTTTTTGCCGGAATCTCACTTGGTATTGCACTTGGCTCTGTGGTTGCCGTCGGTGCTGCACTCGGCTCTGCTGTTTCTGTCGGCGCTGCACTCGGTACATTGCTTGGTGTTGTCGTTGCCGTCGGAGTCTCACTTGGTGCGGCGCTTGGTGAGACACTCGGAGCCGGGCTTTCACCGCTCTTGCTGCGATATGTATTGATAAGCCATGCGCCGGTTCCTCCCAGATCTTCATTCGTAAAGCCATTCACTTTACTGCATTCCGGCGAGATCATCGACGCACTTTCGTTTTTCTTACTCAGACTCCAGCAGCAGTAACTGATTCCATTTTCCTCAAAGAAATCAATCCATCGGTCTGCTTCTTCCAGATCAAATCCACCATTTCCTGATGCATCACATACTCCAAATTCAGTACAAAATACCGGCGTTCCTGCCTTTAATGCCGTACGCACTTTTTCACGAAAACTTTCCCCATGCGTTCCTGAATAAAAATGAATCGTATACATGACATTCGGGTCATCAATCTTTCCACCATTTGTCGCCACTTCATCGACGTCCTGCGACCAGTTATTGGTTCCCACTACAATGATCGCATCCGGGTCGTTGGCGCGTATCGTATTTACCACATCTACCGCATACGGACGGATCTGGTTCCACGGTGTTCCGGTAGGTTCATTGCAGATCTCATAGATGATATTACTCTGGTCTTTGTACATTTTCGAATAGGTATCGAAAAACTGAATTGCTTCCGCCTTTTTATCATTTGGATTTTCAGCATGCACATGCCAGTCAATGATCGCGTACATTCCAAGATCTGTCAGATCCGAAACGCCCTCCCGGATATGTTTGTCCAGTTTGTCCTTAGATCCCTCGGTATAACCGCCCTGTGTTACATAGCTGACAAGACGCACCATATTGACGCCCCATTCATCACGCAGATTCTGAAATGCGGTTTTATTTAAAAATGTTTCCCCATCGCCCCAGTGCATCCCATGAGTACTTGCACCGCGAAGCGTAAATGGCTGATTGTTCGTATCCTTAATCTGCAGACCGTCCACATGAAGCGTGCCGTGTTTTCCATATGGAGTATCTTCATACGGTACCTCTTTCGTCTGGCCGGTCAGTGTATAATTGCACTGGTAGCCGTCAATAAATGTCGCTCCGGAACCGACACTTCCTTCATTGCCGCCACCGGTACTCTGGCTGCCATATTCATAGGTAATCTCTGCGCCGGTAAAGGAAACCTGCGATGTAAATCCAAGTTTAAAATTTCCATCTACTTTGTAAGTACTTCCTGCCGCTACTACTTTACCGTTTCCCTGGCCTTTTACCACAAGTTTATCGTTTTTTACCGTTGCCTGACATCCAAAACTTTTGCTGTATTTTGAAATGTCATTCACAGATAATGTCAGCTGCCAGTCGTGGATGGACTGGGAAGAATGATTGGTGACCGCTAGAGAATATTCGCACCAATAGCCATCCGGAAATAAATCTTCCGTTAATGTGATCTCCACTTCTCCATTATCGGAGAAGAAGCTTTTTACACTCTCCGCTTTTACCGTTTTCACCTGCCACGGACAGATTACTGCCATTAATGCAAATACCAGGACATACGCCCATATTTTTCTTACTTTCTGTTTCATTTCATTCTCCTCCTTGTTATTTCAATTCCTCATACTCTTTTCTTGTAAAACGATGATATGTCAGTCCAAAATCATCGTCCTCTACACAATATACAGACCGTTCCGTCGATTCCTTTTCAAAATAGAATACGGATCCCAGTCCATCGTGAACCATATTTTCCTGATGCAATACGTCTCCTTTTTCCTTTGCATACTTGCGAAAGCAATTGGTAATATTTTCCATTCTACTCGCCGGATTCTGGATTACCTGCAAAAACTTCTCCAAAAATTCCGGATTGGGGATGGTTTCTGCGATATGGATAACTCCCTCTTCCGGAATTTCAATTCCATACCGATCTTTTTCTTTCCAAAAATGCAAGGTTCCGAATAACGCACGGTTTTCCTCCTGAAACACGGTTAATGCCTGTTCCAGCTGCTCTGTCGTTGCCGTTTTTTCCAGTTTCAATAACTCTTTTAACGATTCCAATGGATAAAAGAGATCCATTTTTTCTTTTCGTACACCGATTTTCAGCTGCCACTCTTTCANNCATTTTCTCCTTCCGCACACCAATTTTACACTGCCATTCCTTTACGGTGTCTACCATATGCTGTGCTAACTCGTTCATCCTCTCTTCCTCCTTTATTCTGCTTCTATGATCTGAAGTGCACGCTGTAGCTGTGTATCGTCGTTTTCTGTATCTGTATCCTTTTTCTCATATTCTATCGTTTCATCCGGTGTAATGCCCTTTTGATGAATACATTCTCCATTCGGAAGGTAGTATTTGGCGGTTGTTAATTTAATTCCACCACCGCAGGCATTTTTCAACGAAAAGACGGTCTGAACAATACCTTTGACAAAACTTTTTGTTCCGATCAGAGTCGCGGCTCCCCGCGTCTTTAGTGTACCTGAGAACACTTCCGAGGCACTGGCACTGTTGCCGTTGATCAATACAACGATCGGCTTGTCATAACTCTCCTTATCGTCCGAGTAATATGTCTTATCTCCTTCTTTTTTGCTCTTTTCCGTAATAAGATCGCCCTTTGGCAGCAATCGGTTCAACATATTGATGGCCGATTCAAGAGAACCGCCGCCATTGTCCCTTACATCGATTACAAGTCCTTTGATATCTTCTTTTTCATATTTTGAAACCGCTTTTGAAAACTGATCGTCGGTTTCATTGTCAAATTCTGTCACTTTTATATACCCGGTCTGTCCGATCTGTTTATCTTCAACCGAAACGACATTTATTTTCTCGCAGACCAGCTGCAGCGTAACCGTCTCCTGCTTATTGTCTTCATCGGTACGAAGCACTTTGATCTCGATATTCTTTCCTTCATTGTTCTGGGTTTTTACCATCGCCACAACATCACTCAGACTTTTTCCGGTAATATCCGTACCGTTTACCGTTTGAAAGACATCGCCGACCTGCATCCCTGCTTTCTTTGCTGGGCCGTCATCCGATACTTTTTCAACCTGTATCTTTCCATCGTCAAGCTGTTTTAACGTAACACCAATGCCGACATAAGAACCATTGATCCCACTCATCACCTCATCGTATTCGCTTTGTGTGTAATACGCGGAATATTTATCTCCCAATGCAGCAACCATCCCTTTGGCCGCTCCATTCGCAAGTTCCTCATCGGTATAATCGCCCTGATAATACGAGTCAATGCATTTTTCAATATATTTTGTCTTATTGTAGGCCTGTGTCGTTGCGTTTCCTGCCGGAAGAATATGAATTCCAAAAAAGCGAAGTCCCGACAGCACTAACAAAGTAAGCACGATACCACACAATATGCCCATTACGAGATCACTTGTGATAATTCTTTCTTTTTTTTCCTTTTTTTCTTTCATTTTCAAGCTCTCCTATGCCATTTATTGTCGTAAAACAGCCTGAAACCGCAATCGTCCAGGCTGTGTTTGCTATTATTGACTTACATAATTAAACGGATCTACGTAGTTTCCGTTTACGGTAACGCCGAAATGAAGATGCGCTCCGGTCGATATTCCCGTTGATCCTACGTTTCCGATTACATCGCCTTGTTTTACCGTATCACCGACCTTAACAGACAGTTTCGAACAGTGCATATACACGGTATACAGACTATTTCCATGATAGATCATAATGTAATTTCCGGCAGTGGAACTATACGTTGCCGTAACCACCGTACCCGCGCCGGAAGCAACGATCGGAGTTCCGGATGATACCGAAATATCAATTCCTTTGTGATATGTGCTCGCTCCTGCCGTAGGACTGGTTCTGTTGCCAAATTTGGAAGAAATTTTACCGGACACCTTTAACGGCCAGCGCAGTTCTCCCGTATTTGCTGCATAAGAATCGTTCGAAGTTACCGGATCTGCACCATCCGTTGATGTATTTCCGGCATTGCCGGTATCGCTTCCCTGCTGTGCTTTTTGGGCTTCCGCCGCCTTTTGTGCGGCTTCTGCTTCTTTGCGCTGGATTTCCTGCTGTTTTTGCAAAAGAAGTGCTTCTACTTTCTGTTCCTGTTTTGCAACCTGTTCATTAAACGTCTTTACCCGCTTATCGGTTACCGATATGGCAGAATCTAATTTTTTCACCTCATCCTTTTTGCTCTTTTTCAATTTTTTGAGGGAATCCTGATCCGCCACTGCCTCGTCCTGAAGACTGCAGATTTCATCCACTTTTGCTTCCATCAGGCTTTGCGTATGCTCAATTTCGGTCATTCTCTTAGAATATTCTTCAAATACATTCGCATCGTATTCGGAAATCTTTTGTACATATTCGGAACGGCTCAGAAAATCTGCAAAACTCGAAGCTCCAAAAATTGCCTCCGCGTAACCTTCTTCTCCGTTTTCATACATATATTTTATTCGCTTTTTCATGATTTCATACTGCTCTTTTTGTTTTTCCTGCAGTCTCGAACATTCTTCCTGAATGTCAGCCAATTCTTTTCGCGACTTCTTAATCTGCTTTTTTAAACCGTCAATCGTATCGGCTAATTTTTCAATTTTTTGGTCCGTCTTTTTTACATATTTTAAAATATCGTCTTTGCTCTTTTCCAGCTCTTTTAAATCTTCTTCCAGATTTTCAAGATGTCCTTCTGCCTTCTTTTTTTCTTCTTCTGCCTGGCGAATCTGCTGATCATAATCCGTTGTCGTGCTTTCTTCGGCATGCGTAGGCTGTCTCAATCCCGACAGACCACAGGCCGCCACAAGCGTTAAAGCGAAACACATTGTAAAAATTTTCCTTTTCATGACCGTATCCCCCTTTAAATATCCAAATGTTTACGTACCGTAAAGAAACTGCCAACAAAACCTACTCCGATTCCAATGAGCAGACACAATGGAATCAAGGCACTAAATATAGTACCCACCGGTAAAAATGTCATCCAGCTTGAAATTACATCAAATTTTGTCTTTATATATTGTATGATCGAAGAATAACTGACCAAAAGGATAACCAGCGGAATAACTGCGCCAATCAGTCCGATCACAACGCCTTCCACGATAAACGGTGCACGGATAAAAAAATCCGAAGCCCCCATCAGTCTCATAATTCCAATTTCTGCCCGGCGCACCGTAATTCCGGTGGATATTGTCGATTGAATCAGGAAGATCGACACGGCAAGCAAGATAACAATGATCGCGATGGAAATATAACTTACCAGACGGCTGGCATTGGTAAGGCTTTTGGCTGCATCTGCCGACTGTTTTACCAGCCGCACTCCTGCAATTCCTTTGATATAAGAAGCCAGTTCGTCCTGTTTGGAAATATCTTTTACATAGACCTGGTAAGAAGCCGAATCCGCCAAAGGATTATCCCCGGCAAAACTATCTACCAGATCCGGATTTTCTTTAAAATTCTCTGATACAAATTGTTTCCATGCCTGTTCTGCGGATACAAATTCAATGTGATCCACTTCATCCCGTGACTTAATGGCCTCTCCAATCGAATCGATCTGTGTCTGGGAAGCTCCCTCTTCAAAAAAGACGGTAATTCCCACGGAACTCTCAACCTCTTTGATCATATGGCTGAAATTTCCCACAATAAAATAAAACATACCAAATAAAAACAGGCACGCCGCCATCGTACTGATGGATGCGATCGTAAACATCCTGTTTTTCCGCATGCTCTTTAACCCCTGACGGATACTATATAAAAATACACTAATCCCTCTCATATTCATAGCCACCTTTTTTATCATCACGGACAACGGTTCCTTCACTTAACGTCACAACTCTTTTCTGCATGACGTCTACAATATCATTGTTATGGGTTACTACTACAACCGTCGTTCCCATCTTATTCACTTCCTGCAGCAGCATCATAATCTCCCAGGCGTTCTGGGGATCCAGATTTCCTGTCGGTTCGTCTGCCAAAAGGATGGTTGGCTGATTCACCAAAGCCCTGGCAATTGCCACCCTCTGCTGCTCTCCACCGGACAATTCATTCGGATAAGCATCCGCTTTATCTGCCAGTCCGACGATGGTAAGCATTGTTGTGACATTTCGTATCATCTCACGCTTGGTTCTGCCGATAATACGCTGTGCAAAAGCAATATTTTCAAAGACCGTACGATCTTTTAACAAGCGGAAATCCTGGAACACAACCCCGATATTGCGCCGGTACAAGGGAACCTGTTTTCTCTTTAATTTATTGACAAGTCTTCCTGCAATATAGAGTTTTCCGGACGTTGGATCCAATTCCTTCAAAAGTAATTTAATAAAAGTTGACTTTCCGGAACCACTTTTCCCAACAACAAATACAAATTCACCGTTTTCAATCTGAAGCGTAACATGTTTTAACGCGTCCACGCCGGTTTGGTACTGCTTGCTTACATCATCAAGAGCGATAATAGGCAGTTGATTGGCTGTCATTTTTCTCATCCTTTCCCTTTTTTCAATCCTGTATCAGGCTCAATAATCAATGGTTTCAAGATAATTCATATACTTAACAACCATAAGTGCGATTTTAAAGGTAATGGCATCATCAAAAATACGCAGATCCAGTCCTGTACTCTTCTCTAACTTATCCAAACGGTATACTAAAGTATTTCTATGAATATATAACTGTCTTGATGTCTCTGACACATTCAGATTATTTTCAAAAAATTTATTGATGGTCGATAATGTCTCTTCATCGAACTGATCCGGTGTCTTATCTTCAAAAATTTCTTTGATAAACATTTTACAGAGCGGCATTGGAAGCTGATAGATCAACCGGCCGATTCCAAGATTGCTGTAAGCAACGACGGTCTTATCGCTATAGAAGATCTTTCCGACATCTAACGCCATCTTTGCTTCTTTATAGGATCTGGAAACTTCTTTTAAATCCTTTACAATCGTTCCAAAAGCCACATGTACGCGGGACATTGCTTCGGTATTGAGCATATCCACGATCACACGCGCTGTCTTCTCTAAATCTTCAATCTGATCCCGGTCACCAATCTCTTTTACCAGAATAATATTTTTCTCATCTACGGCAGTGATAAAATCTTTGGTCTGTGTTGCAAACATACTCCGGACTGTCTCCAGTGCCCCGGAATCCTTTTCTTTATTGGTTTCAATAATAAACACTACCCTCCGCGCATTCATCTCAATATGAAGTTTTTTCGCACGGTTAAAAATATCTACCAAAAGCAGATTATCTAAGAGCAGATTTTTTATAAAATTGTCTTTGTCGTAACGTTCTTTATAAGCAACCAGCAGTCCCTCTATCTGAAGCACGATCATTTTTCCGATCGTATAGGCTTCCTCCGAATCTCCCCGGATCACAATAACATATTCCAGCTGACCTTCATCATATACTTTAAAATAATGACATCCTTTTACCACCTGGCTGTCTGCCGGTGAATGCACAAAACCCAATCCATCTTCATGATTTATTGTAAATTCTTCAGATGTTGTAGCGAGTGTATTGCCTTCTGCATCCGATACACATAAATCATTTTTTATAATCCCCTTAATCCCTTCAATCGTATTTTGCAAAATTTGATTTGATATCATTGCCACACCTCCAAAATTAGTCTACTCTTGTCGCATTATAGTTTATTGTAACATTTTTTGAAAAAAAACGCAAGAATGATTTAAGGGATGCCAAAACGGCATCCCTTATCTATCTCACTCACATATGTAAGTTGAATTCTAGTTTGTAATTGTAACTTCTGTCTCTTTGTCGAAGAGGTGAATCTTCTCAGCATCCAAAGCAATCTTGATGGTATCGCCAGGACGAGCTGTTGTACGAGGATTAACACGTACTGTAATGTCTGTATCTTCGATTGTGAAGTACAAGAATACTTCTGCACCGAGCATCTCGTATACTTTAACAGTAGCTTCCAATGTTGTATCAGGAGAACTGCTGATGAACATTTCCTCATCTTTAATATCTTCCGGACGAATACCAAAGATAATGTCTTTGTCTTCATATCCATTCTCGATGAGTTTCTTAGCTTTGCTCTCTGTCAATTTTACAGAGTTGTTACCGAATACAAGAAGTACATCGGAACCGGAAACTGTAACTCTTGCTTTGATGAAGTTCATCTGAGGAGATCCGATGAATCCGGCAACGAAGAGGTTGTTTGGTCTCATATACAGATCCAATGGGCTGTCTACCTGCTGTACAATACCGTCTTTCATAACAACGATACGAGTACCAAGTGTCAAAGCCTCTGTCTGGTCATGTGTTACGTAGATGATCGTAGTTTCAAGTCTCTGATGAAGTTTGGAGATCTCGATACGCATCTGTACACGAAGTTTTGCATCCAAGTTGGAAAGAGGCTCATCCATAAGGAATACTTTAGGATCACGTACGATAGCACGTCCCATAGCAACACGCTGTCTCTGACCACCGGACAAAGCCTTTGGTTTACGATCAAGCAGATGCTCGATATCAAGGATCTTAGCTGCTTCATGAACAAGACGTTTGATCTGGTCTTTTGGAACTTTTCTCAGTTTCAAACCAAATGCCATATTATCAAATACGGACATATGTGGGTACAATGCGTAGTTCTGGAATACCATGGCGATATCACGGTCTTTTGGTTCTACGTCATTTACGAGTTTGTCTCCGATCCAAAGTTCACCGCTTGAAATCTCTTCCAAACCAGCGATCATACGAAGTGTAGTAGATTTACCACATCCGGATGGACCTACGAAAATGATAAATTCTTTATCTTCAATTTCAAGGTTAAAGTCCTTAACAGCGTGAAAGCCGTTAGGGTATACTTTGTTAATGTTTTTTAATGATAAACTTGCCATTGCATGTTCCTCCTGGAAATATTTTTTTCATAACATCTGTAGTTAATACTATACACTATTTTGATGAAAAACTCTATATCCAAAATTCATAAATAATAAAAAAATCTTTGTGAAAATTGCATAAGTTTTTTTACTGCATTTCACGCCAAAAACCCTCACCAAGGACTTCTTTTGCTTCAGAAAGGATTAAAAACGCTTCTTTATCAGCACTTTTCACAATATCTTTCAAGGAAACTGCCTCTTTTTTGGACACAACGCACATAAGAACGATTTTATGCTTTCCGGAGTACATTCCCTGCCCTTCCAGGCCGGTAATCCCTCTGCCAAGTTCCTGAAAAATATGCTCTGCGATCTCTTCCGGATGGTCACTTATGATATAAGCAATTTTTGCAAACTTCAATCCGTCCAGTATCGCATCGGACACTTTTCCCGTGACAAACACCGCAGCGACCGCATACAAGCCGATCTCCAGGCCAAATACAAACACACCCGCTGCCACGATCAGCGTATCAATGAGGATCAGCCGTTCGGAGGCGCTGAATCCCGGCAGCACTTTTGCCGTAAGCACACTCAGCAGATCACTTCCACCGGTAGAAGCTCCCTGTGAAAATACCAGTCCGATCCCGGCGCCATTCAAAATCCCTCCCACCAGCGCCGCCATCAGATAATCCTGTTTGACGATATCAAAGGTTGGTACGATCAGCAAAAAAAAGGAAAAACAAGTTGCCGCATAAATGGTCTTTTTCACAAATTCTTTTCCCTTCTGGCAGTAGCCCCAGATAAACAGAGGGATATTAAGTAAAAGCGTCGTCATTCCGACCGGGATACCGGACCACTGCTCTGTCTGCGTCAGTTTTTTCATAAGGATCCCCACTCCGGAAAATCCTCCTGTCACCATGGACAACGGCTCATAGATCACATTGATCCCCACTGCCATAAAAAATGTACCTGCCGTCAAAAGCAGGTACATGATCAAACTCCTATTCTTTGTTTTCGTGCTCTTCACCTTCGGACAACTCCTTTTTGGCATCTAACTGCTTTTTGGTATTATAGTTGTCCATTTTTTTACGAAATATTCTCTTTCTCCATCTTACAGAATATGGAATTCTGGCGATGCGTGTATATACTTTGCCAAGATGCAGTTTTTTGATCCCATTCGGCACATGGATGTTCTCCCGCAGGATCATGTCCATCACACCGCTCAGTACAACGCCCATTTTCGCATTTATCATATGTCTCTTATGTTTTAAAAATTGTTCCGCCCTGCAGTCTTCCATCGCCATCAGGATAAGATCCGGCACTTTCGTATTGATCTCATTGACCAGCGCCTCTTCCGTCACATTCGTATCCATGGAATAAACGCCGACAATGTCCATATTCTGATAGTATTTTTTCAGATAACGATATACAATTTTTGCCTCTTTTTTATTTCTTAAGATCACAAAGCATTTTTTGTCATTTAGTAATTCTTTTCTCAAAAGCCGGTGTGCGATCCGGTAATCCACCACCATCCCGCCTGTTTCCAGGACATCGACGGGATACAGGCTCAAAATCGCCTTTTCTCCGGGCAAAACCAGATCCGCCTCTTCCAGCACTTCCTGAACTACCGGTTCTTCTTCATATTTATCAATATAATCCAAAGACACCAAATGTACCACCCTGAATAAATCACCGGAAAGAAATTCGGTCATTCTCTCACAAAAGGTCTCTTCCGTCAGAAGATCCAGTTCCAAGTCCATGATCTTTAAACTCGTTCCCATGACTACTCCTTTCTATGTGTTACATTTCTAGTTTAATGCATCTTCCGTCCCAAGCACCACTTCGATATCCGCTCCATTCGTCAATGCATCCGCCTCCTGAATAACCGGATTTTTAAAATATCCTTTCAGATATTTTCCCCATCTTTTGCGGCGGACATAAATGGTTGTGGTTTTCTGGACTTCACCGGTAAAATCACCAACTCCCATGACGTACAGTCCGTCTTTTTCCATCTTTTCTTTATAAGCGGCGGCAAGACCATTGATCTTGCTTCCATTTGTGATCTGTATACTGCGGGACTTTAATTTATCCTGTCCCGTCTGGGCGGCAGTTCCATCCACCGATTTTTGCGGCACCGTACGCGCCTCGCTCTCCCAAATTTTGTCAATCATTTTCTTTGTCTTTTTTCCATCCAGCGTCGCACTGCCTTTGATCTCTTCGGCATAAGCGCGGTGTGCATAGATATAGTCTGCTTTTACTTTGACAAACCCGGAAGCATACTGCTGTTTCTGGCTCAGCGTGATATCGGATATGAGGCTGTCCCATTCATCGGCAATGAAATCCTTCATGGAATCTTCACTGCCATCCGACGGAACGGTTTCCAGATATTCTTGATTCGGGCGGTATGCCCCCTCTTTCTTTTCAAATCTTTTATCAAATTCAACCGAATCCAACGCGGTAAAATAACCAATCTCAACGTCTAGTTCTTCCTGTAAAAGCAGGATCCCATACTCATACGCGACATCTCCTTTAAAATATTGATTAATATCTCTCAATGTCACGATCTGAGGCATCTGGGGACTGATCTGCTGGTATTCTTCGTAGGCTTTCGCATCCAGAGAGATCTGTGTCTTATTGGGAATTGTTACATAATCCAGGTTGCCTGTTTCTTTATCAAATAATTCAAGCACAACCGCCTTTATCAGATTGGTATCCTTTTCCACACTATAGATCAGATTGCTCGATTCCGATCCGGCATCTACGGTGATCACATGATCGTAGCGCGTGCTTCTCTCCTCTTTTGTCGTCACTTTAAACCATAAGGTTGTCAAAAAATAACTTGCCACTCCGACTCCAAGAAGAAGTGCCATAATACCAATTGTTTTTCCAAATACTTTAAAAAATATCTTTGCCATCTCTATCCCGTCCTTAAGATCTATATTTTCAAGATTCGTTATCTTTTTTTCTACATGACATAAATAACAGACCTATTATATCAAAAAACAGACAAGGATACAAGTTTTTTTCCATTTTTGTTTCCTTTTTGATTTTCATCTTTTCTTTCCCCCGTTTTCGTGATACACTAAAACCAATGGATCATAACAATTCAGAAAGGATTCCAATTATGTCGAAAACAGCAATTATAACAGGAGCTTCCAAAGGGATCGGAGCTGCCACATCACTGTCCCTTGCCAAAAGAGGGTATGATCTCTTTTTATGCGGAAATCATTCCTCCGAAGAGCTAACGGATGTCTGTACAAAATGTAAGGCCGCCGGCGTGCAGTGTGCGACCCACACCGGAGATCTGAGTCAGCCGGAAGAAGCAACGACGATTGTAAAGCAGGCCCTTTCCCTTTACCCACACATTGACGTTTTAATCAATAACGCAGGGATTTCTTACGTAGGCCTGATGCAGTCTCTCTCTGTCGAAGACTGGCACCGCATCGTGTCCGTAAATCTTTCTGCGGCTTTTCATCTCTGCCAGCAGATTGTCCCACATATGGTACAGCAAAAGCAGGGAAAGATCTTAAATATTTCTTCTATCTGGGGAGTCCATGGTGCCTCCTGCGAGGTTGCATATTCTACCACCAAAGGAGGATTGAATACCTTCACGAAAGCATTGGCAAAAGAACTCGCGCCCAGCGGCATTTCTGTCAATGCCATTGCCTGCGGCATGATCGACACGCAGATGAATGCTGCCTTTTCCGAGGAAGAAATCGCAGAAATCTGCGAAGAGATTCCGTGCGGACGCATGGCATCCGCGGCGGAGACCGGTGACTTTATCGCACTTTTGCTGGAAGCTTCTCCGTATATGACCGGCCAGATCATCGGATTTGATGGAGGCTGGGGTGTCTGAAATGCGCACCGTACAACGACCATAACAGTAAAAAGAGGATTGCCGTTTTAAGCAATCCCCTTTTTTTGTAAATTCTTATTTGCCGTAATGAACATGCAAAAGTTCATGAGCACGTTCTTTCAACATACCTGTTTCGTACATGGAAACCAATGTCGGATTCTCTTCGGCTCTCTTCACGATCGCCGATTTATCTGCTTTGTACATTCCATTGGCTCGTTCTTCTTTGACAGTACGGTAACCAAATGGCTGTCCGGCACCTCCGATACATCCGTATGGACACGCCATCACTTCTACAAAGTCCAGTTTCTCCTCGCCTTTTTGCAGTTTTTCGATCAATTTTTCTGCATTTCCCAGTCCATTGACCACGCCAACCCGCAGCGTTGTCCCGGCGACTTCGATCTCTGCCACTTTGGTTCCTTCCAGTCCACGGATTCCGGAATACTGAATCTCGCGGAGAGCCTCATTGTTCTTATCTGCCACATGACGGAGAGCCGCTTCCATAACTCCACCGGTAACTCCAAAGATCACGCCTGCTCCGGAGTTGATGGAAAATGGCATATCCGGTGCGCTTGGTTCGATCTCATCAAACTGAATTCCCAATTCTTTGATCATCAGGATCAATTCTTTGGTCGTAATGACATAATCGACATCCGGCACTTCATTTCTCTTAAACTCTTCTCTGGCTGCTTCGTGCTTTTTAGCCACACAAGGCATCACTGCCACAGAAACCGTCTCTATCCCGGCTTCTTCATCTGCCGGTTTATAATACTCTTTCAACACCGCGCCAAACATTTCCATCGGAGATTTGCAGGTAGAAACATACGGTAAAAGTTCCGGATGTTTTGTCTCTACAAACCGCACCCATGCCGGACAGCAGGAGGTAAATAATGGAAGACTGTTTCCCAGCGGATATTTCTGCTCGCCATTTTTTAATTTGTACACCAATTCGTTTGCTTCTTCTATAACCGTCAGATCGGCACTAAAACTGGTGTCAAATACGGTATCAAAGCCAAGCATGCGAAGAGCCGTAAAAATCTTTCCGATCGTGTTTTTTCCTGCCGGAAGACCGAATTCTTCTCCGATCGCCACACGAACCGCCGGTGCGATCTGAGCTACCACTCGTTTTCCCGGTGCATACAGCGCCTGCCACACTTCGCGCAGATCATTTTTTATCGTGATCGCCGCGGTCGGACATACCGCCGCACATTGTCCGCAGTTTACGCAGTCCGTCTCCGCAATCTTTTTGCCAAATGCCGGACTTACTATCATATTGGCACCGCGGAATGCAAAATCAATGGCTCCGACGTGCTGTACTTCATTACACATACGGACGCAGTCACCACAGAGGATACATTTGCTCGGATCCCTTACAATGGATCGCGACGAATCATCGATGCAACGTTCCGGGTGTGTGTTCGGAAAACGCACTTTTGAAAGACGAAAACGTGTTGCCAGCATCTGTAAACGGCAGTTCCCATCTTTGTCGCAGATCGTACAGTCGCGGCAATGGGATGCCAGAAGCAGCTCAAGGATCATCTTTCTGTGCTGATGCAGTTTTGATGTATTGGTCTTAATTACCATTTTATCGCGCGGTGGAGTCGAACAGGAAGCGATCACGCCGCCGCGCTCGTCTTCTACCACGCACATACGGCAGGCTCCATAAATGGACATATCCGAATAATAGCAAAAAGTCGGCACATGGATTCCTGCTTTGCGGATTACCTGCAAAATATTTTTTTCATCCGTAAACTCAGTACGAATTCCGTCAATGATCATATATTTTTTTGACATTCTTTTCACCTGACCTTTCTATACTTCCCGGACTGCGCCAAAGTTGCAGCCGTCTTTGCAGGCACCACATTTGATGCACTTTGTCGTATCAATGACATGAGGTTCTTTCACGGTTCCGGTAATTGCTCCTACCGGACACATTCTTGCACACTTGGTGCATCCTCGGCAAAGATCAGGATCTATCTGTAATGTCATCAGCGCCTTACACTGGCCCGCCGGACATTTTTTATCTACTACATGCGCGATATATTCATCGCGGAAATATTTGAGCGTACTGATTACCGGAGACGCCGCCGTCTTTCCCAATCCGCACAGTGCAGTCGCTGAAATCGTATCGGCAAGTTTTTCCAGCAGTTCGATATGCTCCATCGTTCCCCTTCCCTCGGTAATATCCGTGAGAAGTTCCAGCATTCTTTTGGTTCCCTCACGGCAAGGGACACATTTACCACAGGATTCATTCTGCGTAAAGTTCATAAAGAAACGGGCAACTTCGACCATACAGCTCTTATCATTCATAACCACCAGACCACCGGATCCGATCATCGCTCCTACTTTTTTCAGCGAATCAAAATCCAGTTTCATATCCAGATGATCTTCCGTCGCACTGATGCAGAGACATCCGCCGGATGGTCCACCAATCTGTACCGCTTTAAAGTCTCCGCCTTTGACACCGCCGCCGATGTCAAAAATTACCTCTCGCAGCGTCGTTCCCATCGGCACTTCGATCAATCCGGTATTATTTACATTTCCGGTAAGCGCGAAAGCCTTCGTACCGTGGTTGTTCTCCGGTCCAAATCCCTGATACCATTTTGCTCCGTTCAAAATGATCGGAGGCACATTACAAAATGTCTCAACATTATTCAAAACGGTCGGCTTGTCAAACAATCCGTGTTCTACCGTTCGTGGCGGTTTTACACGAGGCATGCCTCGGTTTCCTTCGATCGATGTCGTCAAAGCACTGCCTTCTCCACATACAAACGCTCCTGCTCCCTGGCTGATGTGAAGATCAAAATCAAATCCCGATCCCAAAATATCTTTTCCAAGAAGTCCTTTGTCCATCGCCTTATCGATCGCCGTCTGCAAACGTTCTACCGCAAGCGGATACTCCGCACGCACATAGATATATCCGTGATGTGCTCCGGTCGCGATCGCCGCGATCAGCATTCCTTCGATCACACGGTGCGGTTCTCCTTCCATCATGGAACGATCCATAAATGCGCCGGGATCTCCTTCGTCTCCGTTACAGACAACGTATTTTTCTTCCACATCCTGGTCAAGCACTTGCTGCCATTTTCTTCCAGCCGGGAAGCCTCCGCCTCCGCGTCCGCGAAGAGAAGCTTCACTCACTTCATCTACAATCTGCTGTGGTGTCATGTCAAACAATGCTTTTGCAACGGCGCTGTATCCGCCAAGTGCTATGTATTCTGCAATGCTTTCCGCATTGATCCGTCCGCAGTACTCCAGCGCAATACGCGTCTGCTGCTTATAAAACGGGATATCTTCCTGTTTTACATAAGATTTCAGCGTCTTATCGGTGTATACCAGACGTTCTACCACTTCGTCGCCAACAATACTTTTTTCAATAATTTCTTCACAGTCTTCTACTTTTACTTTTAAGTAGAGCCATCCCATCGGTTCGATACGAAGCAGCGGTCCCATCTCACAGAAACCGTGACAGCCGCTTTTCTTCAATCCGATACTTTCATCGTGTGGTTCCTTTTCCAAAGAAAGGGCACAACGAAGTCCTTTCGCTTCAATGATCTCTTTCATTTTGGCATAAATTTCCAATGACCCGCCTGCCACACAGCCGGTTCCGGCACAGATCAGAATCTGCTTTCTCTGGCTGTTGAGAGAATCATGATACTCTTTCTGCTTTGCAGCCAGCTGCTCTCTTGTCTCAATTTTCATCGCCTGCACCACCTTTCGCTTCTTCCTGCAGGGATTGAATCAATTCCCTCGCTTTTTCCGGTGTCATCGCCGGATGAACATGATCGTTTACGGTACATACCGGTGCCAGTCCGCAGGCACCGAGACAAGACACCGTCTCTACTGTAAAAAGCATATCCTCTGTGGTCGGCTTTGCTTCGCTTACCCCAAGAATCTTACGAAATTCCTCTAAAATAGGAACTGACTTTCTCACATGGCAAGCCGTTCCGTCGCATATTTTAATAACATATTTTCCCTTTGGTTCCAGCGAAAAATTTTCATAAAATGTTGCAACCCCATAAATTTTTGCTTCACTCAGTTTCAATTTTTTTGCAATGTAACATAATGCCTCCTCCGGCAGATAATGATGTTCCTTTTGAATGTCCTGCATAATTGCGATCAAAAGGGTTGGATCATAATCGTGTTTTTGCAAAATTTCATCCAACTTTGCAATTTCCTGGTTTGTCAATTGTCCTTCTCCTTTCAAATAACCTGCGGCAGAAAATGCCTTATTGATAAATTATATCATTTACCGGTTATTTGCGCAATGACTTTTTGTTAAATTTCACCAAAGAAACAGAAAAGATTGCCCCGATTATCGTCAAAATCACCCCGATTTTCAACCCCGGCGTCTCATATTTCAGCAAAACGCTGTGGTTTTCCCCCTTTTTCAATAGACATCCTATATACATTTTATTGACGGTTTCTATTTTTTCTTCCTTACCATCGATCCAAAGGCGGTATCCGTTTTTATACGGCACCGCGAGACAGAGAATGCCATCCGATTCATTCGTGACTGTACCGGATATTTCATTTTTTTCCTTTTTCACCTCTGTCATGCGCTCCTGCATGAGCTGCTGCACTTTTTCATGATAGTCTGCCATAGAAACTTCTACGATCTCGATATCCTGTAGTTCATATACCGCCGGCCCATTGATCCGGAACTTCAGATCTTTTGTCTGCTCCCCCGTCACACTGCCAAGGGTGATCAGATAGTTTTCCCGGTCGAGATGAAAATCATACGAAGTATCTGAAATGACAAATTCCCGAACCATATCTTCCATCGTGACATTTGCCCACAAAGCATTTTTCTCCGATTTTTTGATCTTTAACCCCCGCAGTCTCAAATAGTATTCATACCCCGGACGCATCGTGACCTTCGTATGAAACACGCCATTTCTTCTTTTTATCTTCAAAATACCTTTATTCCAGACAAAACTGCTGCGGTCTGTCATCGTAAAACTAAGGGAGTTTTTTTCGGCATTCCATGCTTCTTCTTTCAACCCGGATTTTACCGCCTCATTTTGGATATCCGAAGGATCACCGAGGATTGCCGCGTGCAAAAGGGCATTTTGCAGATCCAGGGCATCCAGTCCGTCTGCTGTGTGCTCTGTCATATAGGCATGATACACATATCCTATCGACACCGGTTCGGTATTCTCATAAAGCGTCTCGCTCTTCTTTTCAAAACCATATGGCACCATCGACGGTTCGTCACTTACGACATACCGCACGCCTGCCAGCTGGTCTAATATACTTCTGCCGTCCATTCCGATCAGACGGTGGCTGTACATCAGACCGGAAGAATTTTCCAGTGCCAGCATCAGTTTGGAAAATCCGCCGCTCACAACGCTGTAATACACACTGCATCCCAGATAAGCATGCGGCGTTGCCCGCATTGTCACCGCGCGGTTTGGATTATACCCACGGTCTGTCATAACATCGACGCGCTCCATCTTTGTCGTATCACTTGCCTTTGCTGCCTCCCGCACTGCCTTCTGATCGTACTGCTTCTGCACGGTTCCCTCCTTGAGATAGGTCTTCTGGATGTTGGCACCAAACGGCTGATACATCACATTTCCATTGGCGGCAAGATTGCAAATGAGTACAACAAACAATGCGAGGCGGAGTTTCTTTTCTTCTTTGACAAACCAGAGCAAAGCGCACGTTATCATAAGAAATACCATCATGCACACACTCTGAACCACACTCTCTTTTCCTGCCACAATGCC
Organism: Lachnoclostridium sp. UBA6475; assembly: GCA_002435545.1. Classification (GTDB taxonomy): domain Bacteria; phylum Bacillota; class Clostridia; order Lachnospirales; family Lachnospiraceae; genus Eubacterium_F. Next base: position 2,546 of record DJNB01000167.1, on the reverse strand, counting down.
TGCGGCAATTCCATACACCCCTGCCCCGGCCCAGAGCCGCTTTTTCTGTGTGGAACTAAGCCGGTAGATCTCCGGCAGCATTTTTACCACAAGACACGCCATAAAAAACGAGGCAATAAACATAAAACGATTGGTAATATATCCCATTCCATTCATAACATATCCCGCAAGCGGCGAACACACCGCAAGCATGGTCAGTCCGAGGCCGGCGATCCACCACTTCTTTTTCGCACGATCTCCCATAAAAGTAACTATTATGGAAAGAAACACCAACGCCCCCATACTAAAATACCATACCGCACTTGCATCATCGGATGCCGTCACCGTTAAAAACTGTGTAAATAACTGTTTATAATATTTCCCCCCATATAAAAGAAGGGACGAAAGCGGAACTTTCACTGTTCCGCGGCTGCTGGCCAGAAATCCGAACAGCGACGGAACAAGAAGGATGGATGACATCAGCGTTCCGGAAAGTGCAGGAAAAAATACTGCCCCCAGATCTTTTCCCACTTTTTTCCAATTTTTAGGTTTCTGCTTTAATTCCCCCAGTACAAAATATACGATTGCCGCAATAACGATCATATAGAAAAAATAATATCCGCTTAATGCGCAAAAAAACGTCGATGCGATCAGAACACCCGGTTTTCTCTCCTGCCGGATCCGCTCGATACCAAGCAGCACAAGCGGCAGGTAGATCATTCCATTCAAAAAGAACGGATCTTTGATCGACCACAGGGCAAACCCACAAAACACATATAAAAAGGCACCAAAAAGAGCGTCTCCCTTTTTCCATTTTTTACCATTTGAGAAGCATAAAAAAGCAAGCCCTGCGCAGTATAGACGCAAAGCGACCAGCACCGCATAGAGAATCTCCATGCTCTTTTTTCCTGTAAAAAATACGGCAAGAAAGGAAAAGGGATCACCAAGACCATAATTACAAAATGTCGTGATGATATCTTCTCCCTGCCCGATGGAGTAATCGATCATGGAAATAGAAAAGTTTCCATGCAGAAGTCCGGAGACGATCGTGCGGTAATATCGTCCAAGATATTGTAATGCCGGGTAATATTGGCGGAAACCATCCCCCTGCCAGACAAAACTTTTTCCATTGAGATATAAGCCGCAGAATGTACCCAAAAATACAATCACAAAGGCCGCTGAATAGATTAAAAACTGTTTTCGCTTCGTCACTTTGGTCTCCTTTCTTCTATCGTCCCAAGTACCGTTCCCGATCTCTCGCTTCGCGCAATTTTGCTTTTGTTGTTAATTTCCACCCAATTTTCTTCTCTTCCTTTTCGCTTAACACAAAACTCCGAAGAATGATTACATAAGACATATCCGGACAATATTCCCGGATCCAGTCTGCAAAACCGTCGCACATTTTCTCCCTGTCCACGGCAAAGATGCAGTCCTTTTCCGTTCCGGAAACCCGCAGCAGCCAGTTCTGAAATTCCTGAAAATTGTGTATCTGCGGTACATAAACCCAGTTCCGGCGGACAGACCCGCTTTTTCTACGGGGCACTCTTTTTACAATTTTTTCCAAGCGCAAATCCCACTCTGCCGGATCCGGCTCATTTTCTGTCCTTGGCACAGCCTGCTCTGACTGCGTATGGATCCAGGCAAGGATTTCCTCTAAAGAATCTCTTTTTTCCCAGCGATTCTCCTTCCAGTCCTCTGCTTTTCCCAGCGTCCAGTCCCGTTCACAATCCTGCAGGGAATACCGGCAGACCGGCTTTCCAAAGGCTTCCATCATAAAAAGAGCACTTTCTGCTTCCCCGACTGCCGCATCACATCCGGCAAGAATCTGACTGAAATCTACCCCTTCCTCACATTCGCTTTCTGCAAACCGGATATGCTGCCATCCCTCTTCTACCAGATAACGGCGCACCGTACGCGGATATTGCACCAAAAGCACCTCATTATCCCGGAGATTGGCGTCCAGAAACAGCAGCTGCTTCTTTAACTCACTCAAAAACAAAAAGTTTTTACTGTCCTTTAATCCCGGAAAATTCTTTGGAGACGGCAGATAGGCAGTCACAAACTCTTCCTTCGTTCCGCAGTGTACAACCGGAAATGGCAGTTTACTGACCGGGACAAAATATCCCTTCTTTTCACAGACCTGCCGCATATTATATTCGTCCAGACATTTTCCAAAAATTTCCTTTTCTTCTTCCGGAAATAGGATCACGTCGGCCTGAGCCAGACTAAACTGAATCCCCTGCATATTTTTGACCGGATAAGATGCAAAACGCCCCTGTCCAAAGCATGCCGGAAGAAAGTCCATAAAAACAAATTTTTGTCCCTTGCGCTTCCTGTAATATTTTGGAAATGACTGATTGTTCATAACAATTTCCGAAGTTGCCAGTATTTCTACATACTCCGGATCGGAAATCTCAACAACGGTAATACCATCCCCCAGTTTCTGTATAAACTTTTCCTTTTTTACGGTATCCGCAGCGGCGGCATAGATTTTATAATTTTCGTTTTTCCCTAACGCTTTTGCCATAAAGTAACCGGTTCCGATACAGTCAATGCCGTGATAACTC
>DJNB01000110.1 GCA_002435545.1 Lachnoclostridium sp. UBA6475 | reverse complement strand
CGACCGAACGTGCGCCGATTGCGACATAGGAAAGAATATCGGAAAGATATTCGTAATTTTCCGGGTAAAGCATTTCGTCGGCACAAGACATACCGGTCTGCTCTACGACAGCGATATGTGTCTCGCGGATGGAATGAAGACCTTTGAGCATGTCTTCTTTTTCTTCCGGATTTGGCTGGCTTGCCATTCCTTTATATCCTTTTCCGGTCGTTCTTGGTTTATTGGTATAGACACGCGGAACGATAAAAATTTTATCTGCAACCTTTTCCTGGATGCGGGCCAGGCGCAAGGTGTAGTCAATAACAGCTTCTTCGTTATCTGCCGAACAAGGTCCGATGATCAAAGCAAAGAGATCACTTTTTCCGGTAAAAATATCACGAAGGACAGCATCTCTGCTTTCTTTGATCTTTGCAACTTTTTCTGATACGGGAATTTCTTTTTTGACCTCGTCGGGGTCAGGTAAGCGACGTAAAATATTCATAACAGTATCCTCCAATCTTATCGTATTTCACGATACCATTGAAAAAGAGCGATGTCAAGCAAAAAAACATTATGAAAATGAAAAGAAATGTGTTAAAATAAAATTATCTTTGAGAAAAACCAGGGAAAGCAAGGTGAAATCGAGGAAAATATGAGTAAAACCAATAAAAAAAAGAAAAATGTGAAAAAGACAAGAAATACCTTTATCATACTGGCGGTTTGTCCGATCATGGTGCTTATCCTGATGGTGGCGCTTTTCGCCTATGGAGAGATGAAGAGTATCCGCAGCACGTATCAGATTTCGGCGGAGGATATGCCGTCGCCGTACAGTTTGTTTGACAGGGTGCTGCTGTTAAATTCGTATACCAAATACGATTACATGGATCTGCAGGACCGTGCCATGCGGGATCCGAAAGTATTTCTTGATAATGAATATCTGAATAAAGAAAATAATTATCTGAAAGAGAAATATTCCTTTCTGGCAGTTATCGTGGATGGAGGATTTACATTTTTTGGAGATTTTGACAAATACGATTATGTATACCGCGACCTGTTAGTAGCCAATAATAACTATTCAGAGGAAAGCGGCCAGTACTGCGGAAAAGAAGATAAGAAGTTTTTGTTTAAAAAACTTGGGGTTATACTGCCGGATGGGCGGACAGGAAGCGTGTGCATCGTCACAGACCTCAATGTCAATCTTCCGCACATTACGGTATTTTCGGTCGGACTCTTTGGAATGATCATTATTGTCTGTGTGCTGATCGTCATAGGCATTATCGGGCATACGTATTATAATGTACTTGTGCCGATACGGCAGCTTCAGGTGGCGGCAATTCACATCAGTGAAGGCGATCTGGAATATGAACTGCCGTCGAGCGAGGGCAGTGAATTTGATGGTTTGTACGAGGATTTTGATACGATGCAGACCAGACTGCGGGAGACGACCGAGGAGCGAAACCGGGCGGACGCCCTTACGAAAGAAGTAATTGGAAATATTTCCCATGACCTGAAAACGCCTCTTACGGCGATCAAAGGGTATGCAGAGGGAATCATGGACGGTGTCGCCGCGACGCCGGAACGGATGGAACGGTATGTCAAGACGATTCATTCCAAGGCGGTGGATATGGCAGGCCTGGTCGATGAACTCTCGTATTTCACCAAAATTTATCAAAAAGTGGAAGATTTCCGCTTTGCTCCGGTAAAGGCAAGCTACTTTTTTGCGGAGTGTATCAGCGATATGAGCCTGGATCTGGAGACGCGCAACATACAGCTTTTGTATCAGTGCGATGTTGGCGAAGAGGTTCAGATCATTATTGATGAAGAAAAAATAAAAAGAGTTGTTGCAAATATAGTAGGAAATGCGGTAAAATATATACAAAAAGAGCAAGGACTGATTTTAGTTAGTGTAGAAGATGAAGAATCGTTGATTCGTGTCATGATACGTGATAATGGAAAAGGGATAGAAAAAGAAGAACTGCCATTTATCTTCGAACGATTTTACCGGACAGACAGTTCGCGTAATTCCAGAACCGGAGGCAGTGGACTGGGACTGGCGATAGCCAAAAAGATTATGGACGAGCACGGTGGACGCATTTGGGCGGAAAGCGAGCTTGGAAAAGGGACATCGATTTATTTTACATTACGAAAGGAAACCGAACAGAAGGAGGAACATAATGAGTAAGAGAATTTTAATTGTAGAGGATGAATTGCCAATTGCTGAATTGGAAAAGGATTATCTGGAATTGAGCGGATTTGATGTTGTGATCTGCAGCGATGGGACAGAGGGCATGAATCTGGCTACTACAGAAAAATTTGATATGGTGATTTTGGATCTTATGCTGCCGGGGACGGATGGATTTGAAATCTGCAAGAAGATTCGTGAGACATCCGAGATACCGATTATGATGGTTTCCGCGAAAAAAGAAGATATTGACAAGATTCGCGGACTGGGGCTGGGTGCCAATGACTATATGACGAAGCCGTTTAGTCCGAGTGAACTTGTGGCGCGTGTAAAAGCACATTTGGAGCGCTATAAAAAACTCGTTGGAAGCGGTCTGAAAGAAGAAAATGAAGTGATCGAAGCCGGCGGACTGAAGATCGACCGCACGGCGCGCCGTGTGTACGTAGATGGTGTTGAAAAGAACCTCACGACGAAAGAATTTGATCTTTTGTTCTTCTTGGCACAGCATCCAAACCGTGTATTTTCCAAAGAAGAACTTTTGGAAGAAGTGTGGCAGCTGAGTTCGGTTGGCGCGGACATTGCTACCGTTACGGTTCATATCAAAAAAATCCGTGAGAAGATTGAGAAAGACACCCAGAATCCGCAGTATATCGAGACAGTCTGGGCAGTAGGTTACCGATTTATTGTAAAAGAGTAAGAATAAACGAACAACATTTGGTTCATACTAACCGGGTATGACAGATACAGAAGCACAGCGAGGAACCCGGAAAGGAGAATACCCATGAACCATGTTAAAAAGTACAAGAGAGTATTGGTGTTATTAGGAACTGCATGTGTGATCTATGTTAGCTTTTGCTATATTTTGCCACTTGTAGTTCCTTTTGTATTGGCGTTAGTATTTGCGAAAATGCTCCAGCCGTGGACGAAAAAGATACATACGGCGACACATATGAACCAGAAATTATGCAGCATTCTTTTGGTATTGGTAAGTCTTGGAGCGGTGGGAAGTTTTTTGTTTTATATCGGTTATCTGTGTGCAAGCCAGCTTGTCGAATTTATCCGGCACCTCCCCGGCCGGGCAGGTGCTCTGGCGCATTTGTGTCAAGGGGGCTGCGGTTCCATCGACAACCTGCTTGCGCTGACAAAGGGAACCAGTTACCAGTGGCTGGAGGCGCGCCTGACCGACATGGATGGACAGATTGCCGGAGTTTTGCTGCCGCAGATCACCGGAAGTCTTCCACGGATGTTTCTGCGGATCGGCGAATGGGGCGCCGGTTTTGTCGTCTTTTTGATGGCGACCCTTCTTTTGGCATGGGATGAAAAAACAGAGGTGCGTTATCCGGCACTCGTGCCTTACGTGAAAAAATTAAAGATTGCGGGATTTGCTTACCTGAAAGCACAGGGACTGCTTTTGTTTTTTATTGCGGTAATTTCTACGATCGTATTACTGCTGTTAAAAAATCCGTATGCCGTGCTGCTCGGTATCATTATCGCAATTGTAGACGCATTTCCAATTCTTGGAAGTGGAACGGTGCTGATCCCGTGGGCTGTTTTTTCCTGGTTTCAAAGAGATTATGTGACGGCAGCGGTGCTTTTGACGCTGTACGTAGTGACGGTGGTCGTCCGGGAAGTGCTGGAACCGCGTCTTATGGGAAAAGAGATGGGATTGAAGCCGCTGTATGTGCTTTTGTCTGTCTACGTGGGTCTGAAACTGTTTGGAGTCGGCGGCATCGTGCTCGGCCCGATCGGACTTACGATATTAAAAACGGTATTTGAACAGGTATCTTTTAGTCATACAACGTGACCTTCCTTCATACAATGTTACAACATGAAGGAGGGGTGTAAGTTGGAAGATAAAGTGGAAAAAGGTCTGGAAAATTATGATCTGTCCGTAAAACGCCGTTACCGCCACCGCGGCGGGTGGCTGCTGGAGACGACGCAGGGGCCGGTATTGCTGCGTGAATACGAGCAGATTCGCGGGCACTTTACCTTTGAAAATAAAATAAAAGAAATTCTTGTTATGCGTGGGTTTGAACGGATCGACAGCGTGGTGAAAAATCGTGCGGAGGAGTATGTCACAGAACTGGAAACGGGTGAAAAGTACGTACTTTATCATTGGTTTTCCGGCGAGGAGTGCGATCTCCGGCTCAAATCGGATCTTGCCCTCGCAGGGGAAAATCTCGCCAGACTGCATCGCGCTCTGGAAGATGTGTGTGTGCTCGAAGAGGAAGAGCCGGCGATGACCACCGTACCGCTTTTGGAGAAAGTGCAGAAGCATACGCGGGAATTAAAACGGATCCATACTTATATGAAAAAGAAAAAACAGCGCACCGAATTTGAGATACAGGCCATTGCGTGTTTTGAACGATTTTATGAAAAGGCGGTTGAGGCAGCAGGGCGGCTCGAAAAGTGCGCCTACTACAGGAAAATATTGGAAGAAGGAGGACGCTACTGCCACGGAGATTATAACTATCATAATCTCATCCGGGAATCCGGTCATCTTGCGACGGTAGGATTTGAAAAGGCAGGAAAGGGGATCCCCCTTCTTGATCTGACGTATCTCATGCGGAAGACACTGGAAAAAAATGGATGGGACAGAAAAAAAGGAATGGCGATTCTTGAAAGTTATGCAAAAAATATCCGGCTCTCGCGGGAAGATCAGGAATTTATCTACATTATGTTATTGTTCCCTGAGAAATACTGGAAGCTGTTAAATGGATATTATAACCATAAAAAGAGCTGGTTCTCGGAGCAGAGTCTCCAAAAACTCCGTAGTTTAGGGGAGATGGAGGGCTGTCGGGAACAGTTTTTAAAAAACTATGAAAACGGTGGAAGTTTTTTGTAATCTATGGTACAATTACTGTAAAGTTCGCAATCATTATAGTGACAGAGAATGAGGTGCATGATGAGAGACAAAAGAATAATGGGATTGTTTTTGGGATTGCTCTGTTGTCTGCTTCTTTCCGGATGTGGGAAAAAGATGGCGAGACAGACAGTGACGCAAAGTCCGAATCCCAATGCGTCAATCACCTATGAAAAAGGACGCGATCTCGTGGGCGTGCTGACAAAGGCAGAGGCCGGTTCGATGACATTTTACGAGCCGGAGCTGGAAAAAGAAGCCACCTATACATATAGTGGGGCGACAGAGATTTTGACGAAAAATGAAAAACAGATTTCGTCCGAATCTCTTGAGATTGGACAAGTCCTGGATTTATATCTGGATGAGGGAAAGACATCGCTGCAGAAGGTGCAGATTTCCAAAGATATACTGGAAAATGATGACGTAAAGGATGTTCGGTTCAATACGGACGAATCGTATCTTGAGATACAGGGGACGCGCTACCGTTATGGAAGCGGATTTCAGGCGTTCTCTGATGGGAAACCAATTGAATTACAGGAAATTGCCGCCACAGACGAAGTGACTTTCCGCGGAGTCAAAGGAAAAGCCTATTCGATCGTGGTGACAAAAGGGCATGGCTATATCAAGCCTGCCAAATATAAAGATTTTATCGGCGGAACGATGACCATTTCCGGTGTACGGATCCTGCCGGTGACAAAAGACATGCTGGTGCCTGTTCCGGAAGGAACTTACGAAGTTTCCATGAAAAACGGGGACTTTGAAGGAAGCCGGAGTATTGCCGTCGAGCGCGGCAAGACGCTGGAACTTGATATGTCACTCTTTAAGAGCACAGTCAAAGACAAAGGACAAGTTGTATTTGACATTGATCCGCAGGGCGCGGAATTGTATGTCAATGGAACGATGACCGATTACAGTAAGCCGGTGTCTCTCAAATACGGGAAACATTCGATAAAGGTTGTACTGGACGGTTATACAACGTACACCGGTGTCGTGGACGTGCAGTCCGCCAATCCGACGGTAAGGATCAGTCTTGCGGAAGAAGAGGCAGAAGTGTCAAGCGATGATGAGAGCAGTGTGGAAAAGGATGATTCGAACCAGCAGAACAGCGTGACGGAAAGTTATGATAACGACCATAAGATCACTGTCAGCACTCCCGCCGGGGCAAGCGTTTACCTCGATGGCAATTACCAGGGAGTAGCGCCGTGCAGTTTTCCGAAGAAAATCGGAGCGATCACATTGACGGTGGCAAAAGATGGATATACGACAAAAAGTTATTCTGTCACGACAACAGACGATGATGAAGACGTTTCCTGGAGTTTTCCGGATCTGGCAGCAAAGGGAAGCGAAACCAATTAATGGAAAGGAGATATTTATTATGGGTTACATGGAAAATTATGAAGAATGGTTGGCAAATCCTTATTTTGACGAGGATACCAAAAAGGAACTGGAGTCGATCCGAGGGGATGAAAACGAGATCAAGGAGCGTTTTTATGCGGATCTTGAATTTGGTACGGCGGGACTTCGCGGGATCATTGGAGCCGGTACGAACCGTATGAACGTATACACGGTGCGGAAAGCGACACAGGGACTTGCCAATTACATATTGAGCCAGAAAGGCGAGAAAAAAGGAGTGGCGATTGCATTCGACAGCCGTAGAATGTCACCGGAATTTGCCGATGAAGCTGCCTGCTGTCTGGCTGCAAACGGCATCAAAGCGTATGTATTTGAGAGCCTTCGTCCGACACCGGAACTTTCCTTTGCCGTCAGAGAACTCGGCTGTATTTCCGGTATTAACGTGACAGCAAGCCACAATCCGCAGGAATACAATGGATATAAAGTATACTGGGAGGACGGAGCGCAGATCACACCGCCTCACGACACCGGAATCATGGACGAAGTAAAAGCAGTGACGGATTATGCGACGGTAAAGACGATGCCAAAAGAAGAGGCAGTAAAAGCCGGATTGTATGAGAATATCGGCGCAGCGATCGATGACCGTTATATGGAAGAATTGAAGAAAAATGTGCTGCATCCGCAATGCATCAAAGAAGTGGAAAAAGATCTTCGTATCGTCTATACACCGCTGCACGGAACCGGTAATATTCCGGTGCGCCGCGTATTGAAAGAACTTGGATTTACCAATGTCTTTGTTGTGCCGGAGCAGGAACTTCCGGACGGCGAATTTCCGACCGTCAGCTATCCAAATCCGGAGGCGAGAGAAGCATTTGAACTGGCTCTTGCCCTTGCAAAGGAAAAGGATGCCGACCTGGTTCTTGCGACAGACCCGGATGCCGACCGCCTTGGCGTATATGTAAAAGACAGTAAATCCGGCGAATACATCTGCCTGACCGGAAATATGAGCGGTTCCTTCCTTGCCGATTATGAGATCGGTCAGAAACTGGCACTGGAAGGCAAACTGCCGGAAGACGGTTATATGGTAAAAACGATCGTAACGACCAACCTTGTTGACGCCATTGCCAAACATTACGGCATTAAAGTCGTAGAATGTCTGACCGGATTTAAGTGGATTGGAAGAGAGATTCTCCAGAGTGAGCAGACCGGAGAGGGTACATACCTCTTTGGATTTGAAGAAAGTTATGGCTGCCTGATCGGAACCCATGCCCGTGACAAAGACGGTATCGTGGCTTCCATGGCACTTTGCGAGGCAGCAGCTTATTATAAAAAACGTGGCATGACATTATGGGATGCTATGATCAATATGTATGAGAAATACGGATATTACAAAGATGATGTGATTGCGATCACGCACAAGGGCATCGAAGGTCTGGAGAAGATCAAGTCTACGATGAGTGATCTTCGTGAAAATCCGCCGATGGAATTTGGCCCTTATAAAGTGACGGCGGTTCGCGATTATGACCGCGATACCATCAAAAATATCCAGACAGGCGAAGAAGGAAAGACAGGGCTGCCAAAATCAAATGTATTGTACTTTGAATTGACGGACGATGCCTGGCTGTGTATCCGTCCATCGGGAACCGAGCCAAAGATTAAGATTTATTTTGGGGTTGTTGGCAAGGATATGGACGACGCAGAGAAAAAATCCAAGGAATTGGCAGAAATTGTAAAAGGAACGCTTCTTTGATTTGGAGGAGGTTGAAGAAAGAGTGAATGAAATACTGAAAGAGTGGATGAATCCACAATTGATCGAAGAAATGGAAGAAGGGGTGATCAATGCTCCGCAGGATCTCCTTGGAATGCATTTTTACGAGGGAACGCAGATGTTTGTCGTGCGCCGGCCGGTGGCGCAGCGTGTGTGGATCACCGATGTGTCCGGGGAAACTGCTTATGAAGCAGAAGAACTGGACGCGGAACTCGGACTTTTTGGGCTGCAGATCGAGAAAAAGAAAGACCAGTTGAAAGATTACCGTGTCCGGATCCGGTACGGCGAGGGAGATGTGGTCGAGACGGCAGATCCGTACGCCTATGAGCCGGAGATAACCGATTACGACACCTACCTTTTTGCACAGGGCAGTCACTATGAAATCTTTGATAAATTAGGAGCACATGTCGAGACGATCGATGGCGTGACGGGTACAAGATTTGCGGTATGGGCACCTCATGCAAGAAGTGTGAGTGTCGTCGGTAATTTCAATATGTGGGATGGAAGACTTCACACGATGCGGCTGATCGGACCGAGCGGGATCTATGAATTGTTTGTGCCAAATGTCGGCGAAGGTGCTGTGTACAAATATCAGATCACGACGAGAAGCGGGGATCTTCTCTTTAAGACGGATCCGTATGGAAATTATGCGCAGGTGCGCCCGGACAATGCTTCCGTGGTAACGTCTCTTACCGGTTATGAGTGGCAGGATGCGGACTACGAAAAGAAACATCATGCGAAGACGAGAGAGGTGCGTGAACGTGCGCCGATGAATATTTATGAGGCACATCTTGGTTCGTGGAAAAAACGCGTCGAGGACGACGACAATGGATTTTATTCGTACCGCGAACTGGCAGAGATGCTGGGCGATTATCTCGTGGAAATGGGATATACCCACATTGAACTGATGGGAATTGCAGAATATCCATTTGATGGTTCGTGGGGATATCAGGTAGGCTGCTATTATGCGCCGACGAGCCGTTACGGAACGCCAAAAGACTTTATGTATTTTGTCGATGAAATGCACAAACGTGGCATTGAAGTAATTTTGGACTGGGTTCCGGCTCATTTTCCAAAAGATGCGCACTGTCTCGGAAATTTCGATGGACAGGCAGTGTATGAACACAGCGACCGCCGCCGTGGCGAACATCCGGATTGGGGAACGTATATTTTCGATTATGGAAAAAAAGAAGTGCAGAATTTCCTTGTTGCCAATGCGCTTTTCTGGGTGGAAAAGTTCCATATCGACGGACTTCGTGTAGATGCCGTGGCTTCCATGCTTTATCTTGACTATGGAAAGCAGGATGGCGACTGGCTTCCAAACAAAGACGGGGGCAATGAAAACTACGAAGCGATGGACTTTTTGCGCCACTTAAACAGCATTATGGAAAAACGTCATCCGGACGCATACATCATTGCGGAGGAATCCACGGCGTGGCCGGGTGTCACAAAGCGTGTCGAGGACGACAACGGTCTTGGATTTTCCTATAAATGGAATATGGGATGGATGAACGACTTCTTAGAATATATGAAACTGGATCCGTATTTTAAGCAGTTTCATCACCAGCAGCTCTGCTTCAGTCTGTCCTATCATCTGAGTGAAAAGTACATTCTTGTGCTTTCCCACGACGAAGTAGTGCATGGAAAATGTTCCCTGCTCAATAAAATGCCGGGGCTGACCGGAGATAAATACGCAGCACTGAAAGCGGCGTTTGGTTTCTTCTACGGACATCCGGGCAAAAAACTTCTGTTTATGGGACAGGAATTTGCGCAGGAGCGTGAGTGGAGCGAGATGCGGAGTCTGGACTGGTTCTTACTGGATCAGGAACCACATCAGGGAATCCATGCGTTCATCAAAGACATGAACAAACTTTACCTTGAAAATGATGCGCTGTATTACAATGACAGCGATGTGATGGGATTTGAGTGGATGGACTGCGAACGTGCGGAGACAAGCACGGTAGCCTTTGTGCGCCGGGGAAAGACGACGAAAAAACAGTTGATGTTTATTCTCAATTTCACACCGGTAGCACACGAACAGTACACGGTAAAAGCACCGTGTGGCGGTACATTCCGCGAGATTCTCAATTCCGATGCACCAAAGTACGGCGGCCGGGGCCGCCTCAATGAATCGCCGATCAAGGCGAAGAAAGTGACGACAGACAAGAAGAAAAAAGAGGCAGCGTATGAACTTACCTGCTACCTTCCGCCATTGTCCGTTGTCGTGCTGGAATACGACTATAAGAAATAGAGAGGAAATAAAAGATGCAGGTAATCAAACCGAGTATAGAAATTATAGATATGGACGATTACGAAAAGATCGTAAAAAAGATTGAACGTATCGGACGTGTCTGTTATAAAAGTGAAGGAAAGATCACAGAAGATTCGGCGGAGAAATTTATCAAAGGTCTTCTGACCAGACAGCACGAATCGGTGATCGAACATGAAAATGTGACCGTTCGTTTTGTGTGTGACCGCGGTGTGACACATGAGATCGTGCGTCACCGTATCGCAAGTTACAGTCAGGAAAGTACACGTTACTGCAACTACAGCGGTGACAAATTTGACAATCAGATCACGGTGATCGACCTTGCGAGCGGCTTCCAATACGATCTGTCAAAAGAAAACGACAAAGCCAAATACGAAGTCTGGACAAAGGCGATGGAAAATGCAGAACAAGCGTATTTTCGTATGCTTGAACTGGGGGCTACGCCACAGGAAGCGCGTTCCGTCCTTCCAAATTCCCTGAAAACGGAAATCGTCGTAACGATGAATCTCCGCTCCTGGAGAAACTTCTTCCGTCTGCGCGTGGATTCTCATGCCCACCCACAGATGCGCGAAGTGGCGACGATGCTCTACGAAGAATTTAAGAAACGTCTCCCTGTATTTGTAGCAGACTTAGACATTCATTGATCTGTAAGATGATCTTCTAATACAGAAAATGCACTCGGACCGGCAGAAAGCACATATCGGTGGAACTCCTTTTCCGAAAAGGAGTCTCCCTGATGGCTTTTGGCGGTCTTTTTTAATCTGGCAAATTCCATATATCCAATCGTGTATTTAAGATAGGATCCCGGTTCATCGATGATATTTTCATAGAGAGAATCCGATGTCCCACGGTCGTAAGAACCGTTCTGCTGCAAAAAAGCATACACATCATCCGGACTCCAGCCAAGCAGGTGAATGCCGATATCGCATATGCCGTAAAGGCAGAGGGAAACGATCATATTATTTCGCAAGATTCCAATTTCGTCCTTTTTATATCCGAGGTATTTGTACGAGTAAATTTCCGCATAGGTCGCCCAGCCTTCGGTGTAGCCGTTGAAATTCAAGGCATAGGAGAGAAGAGGATGGTTCTGGCTGCGGTCATATACATTTTGATATAGGTGCCCCGGATAGCCTTCGTGCGCAAGCGTAGTGTACAGATCGGATCCGGCAAACCGGCTGCTTCCGTTGATATAGATGGCGTTTTCATCGTAGGCATCGAGCGGAGGTGTGAGATAAAAGGCAGGACTCAGATAATCCTCCAATGAAGGATCTACGTAGGAAACCTTATATCCGACCTCTTTGATCTCCGGAAAATCCTCCTTGATCGCAGTTGTCAGATGGTCTAACTGCTGCTCCGGCGTCAGTCCTTTTCCCGGCGACAGATTGAGGTTCGCAAAAAGCGAAGCATCTTTTTTGGCATACGCAAGAAGGGTTTCTTTTGACTTCTTTAACTGGGCTTTTAATAGCTTTAAATATTCCTCCGGACCGCGCGGAGAACCGGACTCCTCGGCAAATAAATAGCGGTAATAGTCCTCCCCGTTTTGATAACTGCACAAAGCCCCATTGTCCGGACAGGCATCCAGACGGCTGTTCAGACCTGCCGCCAGATTTTCATACGCATGGACAAACTCTTTTTTGATCAAGGATTTATTTTCTCTGCGGTAGCTTAACATTTCTTCCTGATCGATAAAATCGCAGGCTTCAATGCGGCTTCGAAAGGACGTGAGCAAAAGTTTCCAGCCTTTGTCGGACAAAAATGTCTGGCACTGCTCCAAAATGTGCGACATCGTACTCCGGCAGGGCAGCAGGCCGGCTTTTTCCTGATGATCGTAAAAGACGAGAACCGATTCAAAGTATGAAGGGATCCCGCGAAGCAGTGTAAAATAGTTTTCAATATCTTCTCTACAGTCAAAAGTATACTCGGCTAATAGCACGGGGAGCTGCGCCTGAAGCCCGGTAACCGGGGAGAAAGGGCGGGAAAATAGAAAAAAATCTTCTCCCTTTTGATTCATTTCCAACGTATATTTTAAATTGTCATATAAAATCTTTTCCGGTTCGGAAAGGGAATCCCTGTCAAAATTTTCCAATTTCGCCAGCGCATTTTCATATTCCGAAGAAGCCCGTGCTGTCTCGGATACCGAGAGAGGTGGAAATCCACCGGCGGTCTTTGAGATCCCATAATTTTCCGGGTGCGCGAGAGAATAATTGAGTGACAGCGCATCGCCTGAGATGCTCTCCCGAAACAGGGCATCCGTATATTCTTGAAAACTTGTATTTGAATGGAAATTTTTGTCAGAAACTGAGCCATTGCTGCCACCCGGAGCACAACTGCACAAGATCAGACAAAGGGTAAGAAATAGAGCGAGATATCGTTTCATAGCATTCACCGGCATAAGGCAAGTTGATATATGTATATGCCGGTGAACGGGAGAGTATGCAGAGGCTTAATTATTTACAATGAATATCGTACCCATTGGTAGTCGACACTTTCAGAATTTAACAGCGTCGAGACGATGAAATCCCCGTTATCGCCGGGAAGTTTCGCGTATCCATAAATGGAATTAAATGGGGCTTCATGAAACAGTTTATCGTTTTCGTTGTAATACAGATCCTCTGCCGGCAGGACAAGGGTATTCCATATTTTGTCGCTCAATTTTCCGCTGCAGATTCCTTTGCTTGTTACGATATAACCAATATCATCTGCAATTTGCAAACCGAGTGTGGCGGTCGTCTCCGAAATCAAGCCCTCGCCATCGATGAGACACTGAATGACACGATCCGGCATTTTGTCGTGGATGGTATGGTGCTGTATATATTGTCCGGAGGCGGAAATGGCATAATACGTGCCATCTTCAGCAAACGTAACATATTTACTGATTACGGACCCTTTGTCGAGTATTTTCTGCCGGACAAGATCGAATAATACAACATCCGAAGCCACTGTGGGATCCGTTGCATCATCGGCAGATTCCTGCAATACTACTGCGATTTCTTCGTCTGTGACAAATTGGATATCGACAAGTTCATAGTCTTTATACGCCTTATTTATCTCCGAAAGATCGATTTCTTTATAGTCCTCGGAATTCCCCATCTGAAATAATCGGATCCCCTTCTGCGGGTCCACGACGCTGATATAAATGAGTCCATTTGAATCTCCACTGATAAAAGAAGGACCTTGCGGAAATTGTTTATTAAAAGCGCTTCCCCAAGGGAGTGCAGTATCTTCCCAGCCGTTTTCACGCAGGGTATAACCGTGGTATTCGAGCCCCTTACTTTCATCCGATTCGTCGATCATTGTTACCGTTATGATCAAAGGATCCTGATCCTTCGCTAAAACGGTATAGTCAAGGCTTACTTTATCGGAAATCGGTTTGTCAAACACCTGATACGTAATGCCGGACTTGGTTTTATGCAGAACCGGCGCGGCACTGGATGACGTATTTGAAGCTGTATTTGTGTTATCCGCACAGGCAGATAAAAGAAAACAGGTTAAAGTAAGTATACAAAATAATGTTCGTTTCATAAAAATCTCCTTTTCAATGTGATTTTTATTTAAGTATAGCATAAAAAAATACGTTGTAAATTGTTGTCTGTCCCTAAATAATTGTCGTTTGTCACAAAACTGTTGATTTTTGGAAAAAGTGTGTTATGCTTGAATAAATATTTTTGAATGTACAAAGAGGAGAGCAAACAGTTATGAAGCGTAAATTTTTAGCGGCAACGATGACGGTTTTAACGGCAGCGGCACTTAGAACATGGATTTTCATTATTTTGTTTGCTACAGCATTTACTTTAACAGCTTGTTCTGAAGAGAAAAGCGAGCAGAAAACGGTGAAGAGGATTCCTCAGACATATGAGATTGAAGCGGAAGAACTTCCTTCTGCGCTAGAAGGTATCTCGTATACTTTTATGGCGAAAGAGGTGTCGAATTCAGAGGAAAGAACAAAACTAATTATAGGATCTCAATATAAAACGGATAGGGGGAAAGAAAGAGAGTATTTTACGATGGAATTAATGGATAATAATGTGTGGGAAACCAGCATAATGCCTTGGTTACGAGAATTGAATGAAATAACGCAGCAAAAAATAACGGATATTGCCAGATTTAGCAATGGTTATTATGCTGTGATACAGAAAGAAGGAAAAACTCCGCAATTTTTTACCTTGCTTGATGATGGTACCATTCAAAAATGGAAGCTTCCGGGAAATATACTGAAAGATGACGAGGATATGCAGGAGTGCGTGGAGTGGCTGGCGATAGATGAAAAAGAACAGTTAATTATATCGACAATACTTACAAATAAAACGCTGACATATACACACGAACCTGGAAATATGATTGTTTATAGTGTTCCAAAGGGAAAAGTGGAAAGCGTGAGAAATTGTGTAGGGCTGCAGGATAAGACATTTGTGGCAAAAGGACATGTCTATACCATATCAAATCACAGCCCGGATGCAATTAATGTATATCCTTTAAAAGGAGGGCTGCTTGAACTTGAAATTACAACAGAAAAACCGGATAATAATTTTTTGTCAGATCATGTCCGAGCCTGTTAAAAAGGTGGAGAGTATGCCTATTTTTATACAGATCGCGGAATTTACAAATTTCCTGTTAAGGAAAAAATGAGCCATGGACCGGTGTTTATACAAGGGTTACAAAATATTAAAGAAGATATAGAAAGGACTGGATTTAGATGAAAAAATTGATTATAGCAGCCATTTGTATTATTTTATTAACAGGTTGTGGAAGTGAGAAAAATGTAAAGCAGCAGGATACAAAACAGGTTGAACAGCAAGTTGAAAATAATGCAAATTTGCAGAAAACCTATCAGGAAAAGGATTTTGATTTGGGATTTCAGAACAAAACCGCAGTGAAATTGGAAAGTAATGATGAAAAGAATTTGTTTTTAAAAATAGATGAAGAAAGCATAAATTTAAGTGAGGAGAAAGACCTTTATTTTAATTTCAACTTTTGCAAATTAAAAGCAAAAGATTTTGATGCAGATGGAATAAAAGAAATATTAGTGTTGTTTTATGGGGGAGCAAGTGGAACGTTTCAGGATTTTTGCATGGTTAAATATGACGGAGTGAAATGGATGAGTGTTCCGTGTGATTGGAATCCGGATGAGGACGCGGATAATATAAAATTAGGAAAAAATCAACAACTTCGCTATCGCTATTTTAAAGCCGGAAAAAACAACATTGATATTTCTTATGATGTTTATGAAGATGGGAAGGAAGAGGCTGTTAAGAAAGTTCATGTAAAAATATATTTTAATAAGAAAAAGACAAAATTATGTGTACAATTCCAGAATTAAGTTTAAAATGACAGAGGGGGAGTGATAGGACATGTCCCTGCGAAATCAGAAGATAGAAGGCTTATGGACTAGGAAGGATTTTATTATGTTAAAGAAAATTAGTATTTACAAAAGAATATTAATGTTGCTCGTAGTATGCACTGTTTTTTTACTCCCGGTTACCCGGTGTCACGCGGAAGAAATGCAGTATTATACTTCTGGAATGTATACGTATTATGTGATCAATGAAGTGGAAAAAGAAATCTCAATTTGTGCAATTTCTTCTACGGCTAAGAAGATAGTTATTCCATCTGAACTTGATGGCTATCAAGTGAGCCGGATTGGTTATCCGGAAGGAGATCATTATGAGGAAGCGAAAAAACTTGGTGGGGACATTGCTCAATGCATGGAAGAGCTTGTTATCCCAGATACAGTAAAAAGAGTGCAGGCGCTTTCCTTTTATGAATGCAAAAAATTATCCAAGGTAACATTGCCGGAAGATATTATTTTGGGATATGCGTGTTTTTCCGGGTCTGACAGCTGGAAAAATATTGTATTGCCCCAAAATACTTTTTGTGAAGATGCAGCACTCCCAGGCAATATAGATTCTCTGCAGATCAGCAATTCTATTTTTGGCGAGGGTGTCATAACCGGCAAAGTGAATCGCATTTTACTGTCGCCTAAGCAAAATACAGTGTTTGATATGGGAGGATCGTGGGTATCTGTAAAGCTAAAAGAACTGTATTCATCGAAGCAAGTAACAAAACTGTTGTTTAACGGTGTAGATGGAGAAAATGCAGTCGAAAAATTATATGTCAATGGGAGAGATACCAAAGTAGAGGCAAACGAATCCCGTGGACATGCAGTTTTAGGAAAAGTTTCTTTTGGCGAAATCTTTACAGTGGAAAATGCAAAAGCAATTTCATTTGCCAAAAAGCACAAAATTACTTATCACATAAAAAAGGCTGGCAAAGTGAAAAAGGCTGTTTGTAAAAAGAAGGCCGGAAAATATCTTTACACTTGGAAGAAGGTAAAAACTGCGGTGCATACTTTCAAATATAACAAAAAATGGAAGAAGAATACAAAAGAAGTACCGACTGTTTATAAGGTTTATGGAAAGAAAACAAAAAACGGAAGATATCGGCTTCTCGCGATAACCAAGGCAAAACGATACACTACAGAGTGCAAATATATAAAGGTTGTACCGGTACAAGGGTGGTGATTTGTAGGAAGTTATTGTAAACTATCATTTATTCGTAGAAAAGACCGTTCGTCACAAAAAAGCGACGCTTGTCACAAAAGAGTTGAAAATGTAGAGGATTGGAGAGTAGAATGAAGGGGAAAGGAGGGACTGATATGTATCTTGGAACTGATGATTTTTGGGATTGGTTACGCAAAATTTTAGGTGGTAAATAACAAAAGATAACAATAATATTATTGGGTAATTGCGAAACTTAATTCGTGAGTTCGAAATCTTGATTAAAAACAAGGAAGTCATCCTGCCGGAGCAGGATGACTATGGACTGAGGTGATATATCAAAAAAAAGGTACACTTAATAAACCTCACGAGGTTTGTGAGATTGGTAAGCCCTATGCAGTAACAAGCGGTTTGAGACTTCGTATGTATTGATGCTGGTGGATTTTATCAGCCAGCACCACAGAAATCAGCTGGGTGATTCCAGCAAGTATTAAATCTGCGTGTAGCGTTTTCTCATTCTGGGTTTTTCTTTCGGCAAGACAGAAACTATATTTAAAGTGATTGATGGAACGCTCAACAGTGGTACGGATTCTGTAGGTGTTATCCCATTCCTGTGTGTTGCGGAGTGTACCGGGATAAGCTCGCAGATTCTGCTCTGGATAGATGTAAAACATACGACCGCATTTGGAGGTGGTGCATGGATTTTCACAAGTACATTTTCGGTGTGAACGCTGAGTCTGGGGGGTGTAATCCCAGACCATTTTCGGACACACAAATTTATACTTTTTGATTCCTGACTTTGTGATGAGTTTTCCTTCCGGTTTCATTTCTAAAGAAGGATTTTTAGGACAACAGGGAATGCCATTTTCATTGATAGGGCATTCACATTCAGTGGAAAGCTTTGAACGGGAATTTAGTGGAATATAAGCCGATTGAAAAGTTTTGCATGTTCCGTCATCATGGTTTCCAAAGGAGTCTCCGTTAAGTAGTTTCTTGTAGATATCAATGGAATCAAAAGCTGCATCTCCAAGAAATGTTTTTGGATTAATCAGGGGATGAGCTTTGAAAAAGTCAGAAAGCGTAGGGATTAACAGTCTTGCATCATGAATGGATTTATCTTCGTCAGGAGAATCACTTTTCTTGTTTGGAATAAGCTCAGGATGTGAAACTAAAAAGTTTTTGTTATACAGATTTAAATGGCGAACGATACCAAGACCGTTTGTGACAATGCCGATTTTATAAACATAACAGAAATGACCATCAACATAGAGCTGTTTGACATCTTTGTTTGCTGATGCATGGGAAGGCATAGATGCATAAGCAGCTTTGTATGGATCATAGTTGTTATCAAAGTTCATAGCTTTTGCATAAGATTTTAACTGTTTGATAATGCGGTTGGCATACTTGGGATTGTTTTCGGTAACATAGGCTTCGATTCCGGAGGAATCAAAGATGGTCATGTGAGCTTTTTCAAAATCGATAGCCCGGCAGATAGGTTCCGTAAGATCAACAAGATTTTCGAAAACTAATAGTAAGTCCGGTAAAAAGTCCTGCTTAAAGCGGGTGATTTTAGAAGCATCAGGGACTTTTGTAAAACCACAGAAATCTCTTAAGTGTCTTGAATAGTTAAGAAATACAAGTAAAAGAGAATCTGTAGGAATAGAAAAAATGCGTTGGATAATCAAAGCCCAAAGCATAGCAGTTAAAGGGTATTTACGGTGTCGCCCGGTAGACGCATAATAGTGTTTACGAAAATTAATAATATTTCTATTCTATTAAACAAGTTGCTTGGTTTTGAAATGAATTTATGAAAGGGTTAAGAATATGGCGAAAGTTAGATGGTTGCTTTTTGTTGTTTGCACACTAATATTTGTTTATGGAAATACGAAAGGTATTGCAGCACAGGATAACGTTAGGTGTGATTTTGATAAAAATGGGACAATGACTGTGAGTGGAAAGGGTGTTTTGTATTGGTCTGCGATAGAAGAAAGTTCAGAGGATGAGGTGGGTTATGGTATTAAAAAAGTAATAATTCAAGAAGGCATAACTGAAATTTCAGATGGTTGCTTTTCAGGTGATTTTACAGATATGATTGAAATAAAACTTCCAAATTCCTTACAGAAAATTGGAAATCGTGCGTTTAAAGGTTGTGAACGGTTAGAGGAAGTAGAAGTGCCTTTAGGAGTGCTCGAAATTTCTAAGGAATGTTTTTCCGGCTGCAAGAGTTTAGAGAAAATCGTATTTAATAAGGAACTGGTTGCGATAAGAAAAGATGCGTTTAGAGGGTGTGAACGACTGAAAGAATTGATTGTGCCAAAGAAATTAAAGGTCTGGGAAAATCCGATTAAAAAGTGTTCTGCACTGAAAAAAATTGTAAATTATTCGGCTAAGTTAATTAAGTTGGACACTTGTTGCGGAAATAAAACATGGTATGTGAAAGGAAAGAAAGCAAGTAAATTGGCTTCAGGGAAGACAGCTATATCAAAAGGGAAAAAATTTAAGATTAGCTATCATTTATTGGGAGGAAAAAAAGAAGGAAACTTGCCCTCCAGCTATCGATATGGAAGTTGCAAAAAATTAACGTTTTCTGCTAGGAAAGAGGGATATATTTTATTAGGGTGGTATAATCCTGCTGACAAAGAAACTTCGTATTATCAAACCAGTATTAGTCCTTCGTTAGCAAAAAATATTATATTGAAACCATTTTGGGTAAGGTATAAGGTGAAAAATGTAAAAAAGAATTCTGTTAGGATTTTTATTGATGATAGAAATGCGATTGTCCCT
Source organism: Lachnoclostridium sp. UBA6475 (assembly GCA_002435545.1). Taxonomy (GTDB): domain Bacteria; phylum Bacillota; class Clostridia; order Lachnospirales; family Lachnospiraceae; genus Eubacterium_F. The sequence continues at coordinate 573 of DJNB01000110.1, read as the reverse complement.
TTTGGCGTGTTTGATGTCCGATATTCTAAAACCAAGAACATGGCAAATGCAAAGTATTTGCGAATAACAGATACTTTCAAAGTAATATGTAAATTGAAGAAAAATCAACGTTACTATTTTGAAGTTGCTTATGCAGAAAAAGATGATGATGATGATGATTATGAATCTGTATGGGTGGGAAAGAGAAGCATCGTAATAAAAAAATGAAGTTAGGTGAAAAAGGGACACTTGTAGTTAGTAATAGAGATGGAATAAAAAAATGGTGAATATGAAATATAATGATATGAGGCTATAAAATATTACAGTACAAAGTGTTACTGACCTCATGAGTTGTCCCAAATCTGCTCACATGAACTGTCGTCAGATTGCTTAACTTTTTGTCGTTAGCCCTTACAGGGCTGCCGCCTGAATTTAGGCGGCAATAAGATTTATGTTGTTATAGTTACAAGCATTTCATGCTCTACGACATACTTGATCATGTAGTCATCGATCAGCCTTTTCTGATTTTGGAAGTAAACGCTCCATAGTGAGTATCTTGACAAAAAAGTACCTCATCGCTTCGAGGCAGTTTTT
>DJNB01000088.1:4129-11605 GCA_002435545.1 Lachnoclostridium sp. UBA6475 | reverse complement strand
CTGTCCACACCCGCGCCTTCTTTGCCGGAAGTACCGAAGAAATCACGCCGCTTGCCAGACACATGATAATATTCATAAATGGAAAATTCTGCACCAGATTCATGAATCTTATATCTCCTCTCTCTTTGCGCTAAGTGCGATCTCATCGATATCCAATGTGCCATAACGTTTATACAGTCTCACCGTGATGGCGAGCATCAGTGCCGTAACACTGACCGATACAACGATTCCCGTCAATACCAGTCCGCTTGGAATCGGATTGACATATGTCTCTACCCGCAGATCGTCATTGACAACGATCGGAGCAAGCCGTCCCACGATATATCCTTTTGATGTCAAAAACAGATAGATCGCCGTATCCATAATATTAAACCCCATAATTTTTTTGATCATATTTTTATGAAGCAGCAATGTCGTAAGTCCGATGCCAAAAAGGATCACGGCAGCCGTCTCATAATAATTGGTAAATAATGTCATTTTATCCAATCTCCCCTTTCCGAAACAGCGAATAAAAGCCGTACATGGTACAAGCGACCACCATTCCCACGCAGATATTTAACGGCAGGATCAGTCCTCCGCTCACGATCGCGCCCGGAATCCCCTTCGGAATCCCGCTTTCCAGATGGTTGGCTCCGGTAAAAAACGAATAACTTTTCGCTGCCGAATAGAACAAAAGTGACGCGACCGTAATGATCGAATAGGTCTTCCGCGTAAAGAAACGGTCGGTCTGCTCAAAGCCAAACGCATTTGCCATAAGAATAAGCCCTGCTCCAATGATCGCACCGCCGGAAAATCCGCCTCCCGGAGACAAATGTCCATTCAGCACGATATAAATTCCATAGATCAGAATAAACGGCGTCAATAATTTTGCCGCCATACGCAGGATCGGATCGTCCGTCTTTTTCGGTTTTCTCCGAATCTCTTGATTTCGTTTGCTCTTCGAATCGAGACGAAGAAGGATCATCACGCAGGTCGCCGCGATAAAAAGCACATGCGATTCCCCCAGTGTATCAAAGGCACGGTAATCGAGGATCATGCCGGCGACAATATTCGTCGCCCCGGTTTCCTCCAGCCCTTTTGTGATATAACGGCTCACCACTTCATTCGAAGTCGGATTGTCTTTTGCCCCAAACGTCGGCAGTTGATTTACCGTCAGCAGAAGCACCGTGATAAGCGCCAGACAAAACAAGACCGCCACGCAGTTGTATATTCTGCGGAACCATTGAAATCCTCTTGTCTGCGGCCATTTTTCATACCGCTTGTAAAGTTCTTTCCGCGATATCCTATGCGGCTTGGCAGTAACTCGTTCTACTTCTGTAGTCTCTTTATCTGCCTCATTTTTCAAAAACGACGTATGATTTTCAAAGATATCTTCATACTCGTGTTTTTCCACACGTTCTCCATCGACAAAACGCTGTAATTTGCGCCACCAGCCATTTTCATAATTTTCCCGTTTTCTGCTCATTCGTCCTCCCCCTCTTCGTCATCCCACATCGGTTCCTCTTCTCCGCGAACCTCCGTCAGGGCATGTATTTTTTTCAATGTCATAAAGAAAAGAAGACTTGTAACACCGGCTCCGACCGCTGCCTCTGTGATCGCAAGATCGGGAGACTCCAAAAGGATCCAGATAATGCACATGATCACGCTATATGACATAAATATGACGATCGAAGTAAGGAGATTTTTATTGAGGCAGACAGCAACCGCACAAACAATCAAAAACGTCACTAAAATATAGGAAAAAATTGTCATTTTTGTTTTGCCTCCTCTTCTCTCTTTTTCTTTTTTTCTACCATCATCTGCGCGATCAGATGACTGGACACCGGACCGGTTGTCCACAAAAAGGCGACGACAAGTACCAGTTTAACGGTCGTAAACGAAAATCCAAAGAGCACAATAAGTCCCAGGATAATAAGTCCCAGACCTAATGTGTCCCCCATCGCTGCCGCGTGCATCCGGGTCAGGCATTCGGAAAAACGATAGACTCCGATTGCCGCTGATATCATTACAAATACGCCGCCGCTGATGCAGACCGCTGCGGCAATAAAACGAATCCATTCCATCTTTTTATCCTTTCTCCTGCTCTTTGGCGCGGCTTTTGTAACGGCGTATGAAAATACGCGTCAATACGACGACTGCCAGAAAACTGATCATGGTGTAGATCAATGCCACATCCAAAAGCCAGCTTTCTTTTAATGCATAGGAAAGAAGGCAGATGGCAGCGATCGTCAATGTGCCGATCATATTTGCCGCCACGATCCGGTCGCCAAGCTCCGGTCCGCGGATGGCTGCGATCAGACAGGCAGTCATGCAGATTCCAAGCAGAATAAATACTACGATAAAAAATGGCTGCTGTATCGCTGTCAACATGCCTTCACCTCCCGTTCAATCTTTCTCAGTAACTGTACAAATGACGAATCTTCCATCCCCTCTGCCATCGTTTGGTCAAGGCAGTGAATGGTAAATTTATCCGCGGTCAGCTCTACTGTTATCGTTCCCGGTGTCAGTGTAATGGAATCCGCCAGGATCACATTGAGACAGTTAATGTCAAACGGCGTTTCCATCTCAACAATACACGGTTCTACTTCTTCTCTTTCATTGTAGACAAACCGCATCACTCCCACATTGGCTTTGATGATCTCCCAAAGCAGCAAAAAGACATAGCAAACAGCAAGGCCGGAAACCTTGCAAACTGCTATGTCCTTTTTTACGGAATATTCCAAAAATTTACAGCAAAACAAAAATACCGCGAGCGCGATCACTACGCCGAATGCCGCAATTTCCCCATTTATTTTGCCATTCAACACAACCCAAAATATAAAAAATACCAAAAACATATCTTCTCCATCCTCGGCTTTTACAAAGCCGCCGCTTTATACAAAGAATGGAAACCAAGTTTTTCCTGATTTCCATTCTTCCCCATTACTCATCAGCGATATATGATTTCATGTCGTCCCGGTCCATTGGAAACCATTTTGATCGGCACGCCAAGTTCTTTTTCAATAAATTCGATATATTTGCGGCAATTCTCCGGAAGTTTGTCATACTCTGTAATGCCGCGGATCTCTTCTTTCCATCCCGGAAGTACTTCATATACCGGTTTGGCTTTCTTAAGTTCTCTCGTTGTCGGGAAGTCTTTCGTCACTTTTCCGTCAATCTCATATCCGACACAGACCGGAAGCTCATCCAGATAACCAAGTACATCCAGCACCGTAAGCGCAACTTCTGTCGCACCCTGGATACGGCATCCGTAACGGCTTGCCACCGCATCAAACCATCCCATACGGCGTGGGCGGCCTGTCGTAGCACCGTATTCTCCACCATCACCACCGCGGCGGCGGAGTTCATCGGCCTCGTCTCCAAAGATCTCACTGACAAATTCTCCGGCTCCAACGGCACTGGAATATGCCTTTACAACCGTCACAATACGTCCAATCTCATATGGCGGGATTCCTGCTCCGATCGCACCATACGCAGCCAGTGTAGACGATGAAGTAACCATCGGATAAATTCCATGATCCGGATCTTTCAGCGAACCAAGCTGACCCTCTAACAGGATTCGTTTGCCCTGCTGTCTTGCTTCATACAGATAAGCCGATACATCGCATACATAAGGAGCCACCATATCACGGTACTCTGCCAGCGTTTTCATCAGCTCATCGACGTTCAAAGCCGGTTTGTGATACAGATGCTCTAAGATCACATTTTTCTGTACACAGATTCCCTCCATCTTTTCGCGAAGCGCTTCCTCGTCGAACAATTCAGAAACCTGCACACCGACTTTCGCGTATTTATCAGAATAGAATGGCGCAATTCCGGATTTTGTAGAGCCAAATGACTTTCCAGCCAGACGCTCTTCCTCATATTGATCAAACAGCACATGGTAAGGCATTACAATTTGAGCACGATCCGACACCAGAATCTTTGGTTTCGGTACTCCCCGGTTTACAATGTCATTAATCTCGCGGAACAGATCCGGGATATTTAATGCCACTCCATTTCCAATAATGCTTGTGGTATGATCGTAAAACACACCGGATGGAAGGATATGTAATGCAAATTTTCCATAATCATTTACGATCGTATGACCGGCATTGCTGCCTCCCTGAAAACGTACAATGATATCGGACTCTTCGCCCAGCATATCGGTAATCTTACCTTTTCCTTCGTCTCCCCAATTGGCTCCTACAACTGCTGTTACCATTAGCCATTCCTCCTTAAACTCACGTTTTTCACCTTTTTTTGCATGCAAAGACGCATACAATTTTATTATATATGATTTTTGATAGGTTTGCAAGTGCAAAGACGATTCTTTTTATTTATATAAGAAAGCATCAAGGACCAATGCGTACAAATGAATTATCCTGTTTGTATCTGCATTGGTCCTGAAGGGTCTTTCCTTGCCTGAAAAAGTTGTCAGATTGTTCCATTTGCGATTCCCTCCATAAACTCCTTAGGGTTCACTGCCTGAATCTCAGAATTTTCAAAATCCTTTGTGTTACAGGTAATTATATAGTCAGCACCAACTTCCTTGGCACATTTATCCTGCAAACAATCTTCAAAATCAACGAAAAAATCTCTGTTAATAGCATCTATAATCTCATTTTTTGATGCAGATGCCACACTAAATATTTCGCAAATATCCCTTAAATTTTGTCTTCTTTCTTTATGGCTTCGTTTCCGAAGTACATACCACAATGTAGAAAGAGTATGAAACGCAACATATCCAATAAAAACTCCCCGTGCACACATCTCTACAATCTGGATAGACTGTTCCAAATACTCATCTTGTCTATTTGTAAGATAATTTAATAAAATATTTGTATCAACCAAGATCACCATATTTTTCAATCATTGCCTCCTCTCTCTCTTTTTCATAATCAAGCAATTCCGTCAAATTCTTTCTGTAAGCCTCCAATCTTTTAAAAGCTTCCAGCTTTCTATTTTCCGTTTGCGACAGTGGAACAGATATAATAAATGGAATGCATCGCTCTCTCAATACTGTTCTCGTAAATGTTTCATAAAAAGTTTGTTTGGTCTGTCCCATCTCATCCAACAGTTCATCAAGTTCCTCGTAAATAGAATCTTCCAATCTGATACTAATTGTTTTCATAAAAATCATCTCCTTTAATTTTGTTATTTGAATCAATTATACAGCATTTTGAATCAAATAGCAAGCAATAGTTTTCAAATTGTTTCTTTTTTGTTCTTTTGTTTACATTTATTTATACAAACACTTTTTTGAACCCGCCGGCATATTATTAGAAATGAACCTTAATTCAAATATGGGAGTTTCTGTTATGTATGATTCAAATTGTATCGGGCGCATATTGTCCACTTCATGCCCACAGGCAATAGCTAATATATGTGGTTCTGAAGAATATGAAAATATCTGTGGGAAAGTGTGCTTTTATGACTTAGGCCAGGGAACGCTGGTCTCCGTTTCCATCGAAGGGATCCCTACAGAGTCTGCTTCCTGCTGCCAGCGTGTTCTCGGTTTTCATATTCATGAAGGTTTCCGTTGCAGCGGAAGTTCCGAAGATCCTTTTGCAGATGCAGGCACTCACTTCAACCCTGCTGACTGTCCGCATCTCATGCATGCCGGTGATCTGCCACCGCTTTTTGTAAATAATGGTATGGCATGGTGCGCTGTGATCACAACCCGGTTTTCTGTGTCTGATGTTCTTGGGCTTACCGTCATCGTGCATTCAGATCCCGATGATTTTCATACCCAGCCATCCGGAAATTCCGGAAAAAAAATTGCCTGCGGCGTAATCACAAGCACAAAAGGGACTGCCTGCGTTTGAAACGCGGTAGTCCCTTTTGCGATAACTCTTTTTACTTCTTTATCTTAACCTTTTTTACACTACTCCACTTGCCATACACTTTCTTTCCGTCCGCCAGTTTATACGCCCTCACTCGAACAAAATAGGTCTTTTTCTTTTTCAACTTCTTTATCGTAACAAAAGTTGATTTGACCGTTTTTCTCTTGGCCTTTTTGAACTTTTTGTTCGGTGCGTACTGGATCTGGTAACCGGAAACATTTGTAAGTTTTTTCCAGGTGGCTTTGATTTTGGCTTTCTTTAGCGCTTTCACTATTTTCAATTTAACCTGTTTATTCCAGGTTAATTTGTCAGTTGTTGTATTGGCATTAGTCTGTATCTGCGTATCGTCTGTTTTTTGTACGGGGCCTGCTATCGGCTGCGGTTGTATTGCTTGCTCCGACGTCTTATCAGACGTTGTATTTTGTTGTGGTGTTGACATTGGTTTTTGCGTTGGTTCCAATGTTTTTATCGGCTTTGGTGTCGTTGTTGGTTTCGGAGATTCCGTTACAACAGATGGTGATGATGTTACATTCGGTTCATCCGTTACTACTGGTGTTGGTGTCGCTGGTTCAAAAGTCTTAATTGGTTTCGGACTTTTTGTTGGTTCTGGAACTGCCGTAGGTAAAGGTGAATTTGTCGGTTCATCATCGACTTTTGGCGTTTGTGTTGGTGCCTCTGTCGGTTGTTCCTCTGCTCCCAAAACTTTTATTTTACATTGTGCTTTTTCGCCAGTCTCACTTACCGTTGCAACAATTGTTGTTTCACCCTCTCCAATCGCCGTAACAACACCTTGATCTGAAACCACTGCCACAGAATTATCTTCTGAATCCCAGTACACCGGCACTTCGGATTGGCTAATCGGTGTGATCTGTGATGATATTTTAAATGTTTCACCCGCTTTCAACGTCTTTTCGTCATTTTCCATAGCAATCATCGCATAATCTTCTTCCGGAACATATTTTGCAACGACATCTATATCTTGCGTAACACATTTATATTCATCTGTAGACCATCCAATAAACTTCTTTCCTTCGACTTCTACCGGTTCAGGAGCGGCTGCTTCATCCAGATAATCTATTTTCTGTGTTTCTATTTTCTTACCGTTGGCCTCTTTAAATGTTACATCATATTTTTTAGGCTGCATCTTCACATATAACGAAAGATTTCCCGTTACCTTATCCGTTTTTGCATCCCATTTTTGCGTATACTCAGCATCCTTATAAACAGAATCAATATTATAGCCTTCTATCTCCTCCAGATCATCCGTTTCTATTGTCTTTCCCTCTTCAACAATCTGGGTTTGAAGTTTGTTTGTCAGTGCATAAATATTGACAATGTAAGAATTGTGCCGTACATAACTAAACACTTCTGCTTTCGTATAATCTTTCAGTTTTTCATCGGATGGAATGTCCGTTGTATACTTTGCTAATTTAACATAATTTACAATCTTATGTTTTTGACGATATTGTATTCCCGTCTGGGTCTTTCCAATCACTTTTTCCTGTTGGAACCATTCAACACCATCACGGATAAAATATGTCTTGCCATCTTCTTTAAAGCCTGCAATTGCCATACTTTTATCCAATTCGATTGTTTCATATTTACAGTCTTTTCCATCAATTTCCTTTGGCGAATAGCATGTGGCTGTACC
>DJNB01000088.1:0-4064 GCA_002435545.1 Lachnoclostridium sp. UBA6475 | reverse complement strand
ATGAACTATATACTGCCTGTGTTTCAACTTGTGCTTCAATATAGGCTGCTTCATCTATAAATGGAGTATCCTGCCATTCTGTATATTCTGACCAAGAATCATCGTCCTTGGTCCATCTAAGATTTTCCAGTTCTTTTGCTTCGTCTTTGTATTCTGCCTGCTTCTTTTCTTTAAGAGCATAACCTGTATCAGAATAAATGTCATATTCCTTTTGATTTTCTTTTACCTTTTCAGGCAGCTCAGCATAAGGCATCCATGCACTTCTTGCTCCAGCATAATTTATAACGTAATAATTTTCAATCACTTCGCTATCGTTCTGTTGAGTTGCTTTGGCATAATACTTCAAAATAGCTGCATCATCAATCTCGATAGGTTTTGTATATTTTATTGCTGTTGCTCCGTGAGGATCACTTCCGTCCAAAGTATAATAAATTTCAGCTTCTTTTGTATCTGTACTCAAAGTAACGGTCTGTTCTTTATCATACTCACCGCTATCTAAATTTGCAGTCGGATTACTAACCGTGTCTTTGTAAACAAAATCCGGAACTAACGTTGTATCTTCCTTAATAATAACATCTGTAAACTCTTTTTCCTGTCCGTGTGCGACATTTTTCCATCCATAGAAAATACAATTATTTGCTTCTGCATCTAACTCCGGAAGCTGCACTGCTTTACCATACTCAATCGTCTGTTCAGATATTATTTTTCCGTCAAATCCTTGAATTTTAACATCAAATGTTTTGGTTTTATAGCGTGTACAAACAACAAGATTTTCTGTCACAGTTTCTACACCATCTGCCACTTTATCCCATTCAACAATTTGATTTTCCTCCGGCTCTTCTGCAACCGGAGTCAGTAATCTTGCTCCATATTCAAATTGTTCCACCTTAACAGAATTCGCTTTCCAATCCACAAAGACTACATCATATTTGTTAAGTTCATACTCTGCATAAATATCTTTATCTTCTGTGATATTTATATTTGTGTCAGACCACTTAACAAATGTATAACCTGTCCTCTTTGTCTCTTCTTGTGATGGAAGTTCGGCAGCATAACCATCCTCAACATCCTGCTCCGAGATTACCTTCCCATTATAGTCATAAAATCTGACCTTATGCGTCTTTTTAGGTGCCTTAATTGTATCAAGATAAATCGCCGTTGACGTTCCTTCCACACCTAAAACAACTGTCATATCACCGGTTTTAATAGAAGGTTCCTCTCTAAGCTTAAAAGTAAACTTATACTTTCCATCTTCATCCAGTTTTGTCTGCGCTACATATTCATTTGTATAATCCGATGCTTCATCTACTTTATATACAAACAAAGTTGCTTCTTTTCCTGCAAATTCTTTTCCTAACGCACCTGATACAGTACGTTCTTTTCCTGTGCTGTCTTCCTGCATCATCTCATCTGTCAGATAGCGATAAACCGTTCTCTCCTGTACATTTCTGGTAGAACTTTCTGTCTGCTTTGTAGTTGACCAGTCAGAATAATCCGTCCATTTATAATAGTCAAATTGTTTGCGGTAAGTATTATAATTGCATCGCAAAATTGGAATATTGGCAGCATTCCCTTCACCATATCCAATCCACCAGTAACTATCACCACATATATTTGGAAATTGCCCATAAAATGCGCCCAATGAACTCCATCCCAATGCACCATATGTAAACGCATGGAATTTCCAGAATTTGTCAGTATATGTTCCGTTTACTGTTCGGTTAATACCACCATAATTTCCATTTCGACACCAGTGGTAATACAGATACCCTACTGTACTTGTTGAAACCGTCGTTTTATTTGTGTAAGTTTCCGACGGGGTAACAGGTGCTCGATTATACGCTCCAAAGAAATAATTTCCTGTATCAAATCCATATGGAAAAGAAGCAACATAATCAAAACTATTACTTCCTGTATGAACCCATGAACTTCCGCTGCATGTGTAGCCGCTTAATGATGTTTCATACGATGAAGTTGTTTGCTTATCCTGATAACGATACTCTTTCCGTTCTTCTTTCTTTACAGCATCTTCCGGTGGTTCTTCCGTACTCCAGTTTGTATATACAGAACTTTGATCTATTTCAAGTACAGCGTTATTCGATGTTGTCGTTGTGATCGGAACAGCATCCGTATATTGTCCTACTACATAAATTTCAGCTAATGAAGCCGCTTTATCATAAGGAACAAAAACCTCAATCGTTTTATCGGTATTTTTCTTTACACTAAAAGCCGAAGACTCTGTTGAGGTAAGCAGTTTCCCTTCTTTCGTTTTTAATGCAACTACCACTCTTCCTTTTGTTGTTGATTTATCCCAATTTGTCACTTTCGCCTTTATCGTATATCCTTCATTATCACTTTCCTCGGCATCGTAATCTCGTACTGCCGAAAGCAATTCCGCATAAATAGGAAAGTTTTCATTATACCATCCGATACAGGTATTTAATGTAGTATTGGCCGTAATACACTTGTAATCCTTATCCCAGCCATCGTATCCTGTCTTTACGTATCCGGTTGGCACCTTAAAATCTACAGGATTAGCAGAACTATAGTAATCTACTTCTTCTGTTCCAAGTACTTCCTGTGTAGTTGAATCTACATAACGGACGGTATACCGATTAATCTGATACTCCGCCTTCACTACAAGGTCTTCTTTTACATTTGAAAAAGACTTTGACCATTTTTTAAATGTATAACCTGTGTGTTCCGGATCCGCAGGTGCATTTGCGGTTCCCCCATAATGAATTGTCTGTTTTCCCAGTTCCACAGGTTCCGTTTCCGCCGGAACATCTACAAAACTGTCTGCATCCACAAAGGTTACTGTTACATCCGGATGTACCGTAAACGAAACCTCGTTTGACTGGCCTTTTGTTCCCACTTCATTATATGCTTCCACCTTTGCATAATAAGTTCCCACTTTTTGCGCCGCTTTAAATGCATATTTTGTTCCTGTTATCTGTTCTGAAGTTTCAACCAATTCATTGTCACTGTTATACAAATATGCTTTATAATATCGGGCATTTCCTGTGACATTCCAATTGACTGTTGCAGAACTTTCAAGTCCTATATTCTGATAATTACTGGCAATCTTCAAAGTAGGAATATCCGGTTTGGTAGCTGTTGTCCGAAAACTGCTTACTGCCCCCTGTTTTTCCTGACCATTGACAACTGCCCATATTTTATAATAGTATGTTGTGCCATAATTTAATTTGTAATAATTTCCAATATTACATCCCATATTTCCTGAATAAGTCTGTCCACCTACCGTAATCTTTGCCATTGCTCCCGTATTCGGTCCAACATAAAATCCCCATGAACTTACATTTCCTGCCGGAGACATGGATCCTGAAATGCGGGCGTCATTGTTAGATATGTTTGAGGCACCGCAAGTAGAGATTTGGTAATTTGGAGTTACTACTGTATCGTTTCGATACACATAGCCATTATACCATTTTTTATAACGGCTCATTGGCTGCGGATTAGTATTTCTCCTCACGTTCCATGAATCATAGCAATATAGTATTCCCTTTTCTTTGGATAATTGGTTTGCAATCATCACATAATGGGTATATCCTTCTGGTGCCAACACTTTTACTATTGTATAATATCCCCCATTAATATTAAACCATAATTGCGATGAAGCTGCCCCCCAGTCTCCTATATATGTTAAACTTTTTCCCTTTTGACGTGCATATATACTAGGAGCATTTCTTCCATTAAGCTGATTCATGCCATTATCTATAAGTCCATTATTTCTCTGCCACAAATAGTACGAATCTGGATTTAGCGCCCGATCAATACCTGTTTCATAAAGCAATTTTGTTTGTGCCACAACCCAACAACCATAATTTCGCATTCCTTGATAATCGGATTGTCCCTGTCCCCAATAGCGATAATCACCTCCATATGTTGCTGCCTCTGCCTCCGTTGATGTCCCCATATGTTCCTTTACAAACGGGATTCCATCAAACAGTCCCAATGCCATGCATACACATAAAACCATGGCAATTACTTGTCTTACAATTCTTTTCCTCATACTCATCTTCCTTTCTTATTTCAGAATGGAA
>DJNB01000156.1 GCA_002435545.1 Lachnoclostridium sp. UBA6475 | reverse complement strand
AATATTGTTTTAATTTTTTTAAGGCTTCATTGTTTTTCCAAGTAATAGTACCTATCGGCATATCAAGCATCATCGAGACTTCTCTCCGTTTATATCCTGAAACATGACAAAGCATTATAATTTTGTATTCATCTTCTGATAAAATCTTTGTTGCTATATCAAAAATATATGGCAGTTCATTTTCTCTGAAATTGTAATCATATGTTTCCAAATCAAAATCAATATTAATTTCATGTCGATATTTCTTTAAATGATTCATAGCTAATGATTTTCCTATTGTACATATCCACCCGACAAAGTTGGTGTTCTCTTTATATTGAGATAAGCAAGATAATGCTCGTATAAAAGTTTCTTGTAAAATATCTTCAGCACATGTTTTATCTTTCACAATTTTTAATATTGAAAAATAGACGATGTGATTTGTATAATCATAAACATAGTCAAATGCTTTTAAATCTCCCTTTTTCAACTTTTCTATTTTTCTTTCAAGTTTTTTGTAGTCCATATTCCTTTCCATTTATTATAACAATATTAACACATAAAATTGTTGATAAAATTTTAAATATTTTGATATTAATATTGTATCATATCATAAAAAAACAATCAAACGACTTAGATTTTAAAAAATAATTATAAAATTACCAACAAATTAGACCAATTGTATTGTTATATTAACGAAGACAAGAAAATATAAGGAGTCTTGCTAATAAATTAAAGGAGAAAAATTATGCAAAAAATAAAAAAATTGAAGTTAATAGCAATAATTGCAGCATTAACATTATGTTTACCCCTCGCACTTATATTAACGGCATGTGGAGGAACAAAAAAACAAGTAAATACAAATTCAAAAGAAATGTATGCACTATCAGCCATGTCAAGTGCAATTTATCTACAACAGGAGCAAGAACAAATTAGTGCTGTAAAAAGTATGAAAGCAGTAAACCTTGCACAAACACTAGCAGACAAGCCAGCAAATATTACTGATGAAGACCTAGCTGGGACAGAAAGTTGCCTAACAATGTTTGGCGATATTATAAAAAATAATGGGTTTACTCAAGTAGTTGAAAAAAATACAAATGTTTCAGAAGAACTAAAAAATTATAACTTTGTTATGACAATTTCCATTCCACACTTATCAAATACAAACGCCTATAAACTTTATTATGATGAAATTGATACAGAAACTCAAGTCGAAATTGAAGATGAGGAAACCGAAACTGAAATTTCGACTACATTAGAAGGCGTTTTAATTGCTAATGAAACCCATTTCAAAGTTGAAGGCAAAAAAACAATTGAAACCGAAGGGAATAATACAGAGTATTCAATTGAGTTCAAAACTTACTTTGATGAAAACAATTATGTTGTTGTTGAACAAAGTTCAGAAAATAATGAACTTGAATATGAATACGAAATCTACAAAAACGGAGTAAAAGTTCAAAAAATTGAAATCGAATTTGAAAAAGAAAACGATAAATACCGCGATGCAGAACTTGGTGCCGCTTCGATCTGGTGCCGTTTTGTACCGGTTTTCGAGCTGCTTTCCAATCTTTTGATGGTCGTACTTATTTTGTATGGCGGATATCAGGTGATCTGCGGCGAGATGACATTGGGAAATCTTGTCACCGTCAACGGCTATCTGTGGATGCTTTCCAATCCGCTTCGTTTCGCGGGCTGGTGGGTCAATGACGTGCAGCGTTTTGTCACTTCGGTGGAAAAAATATACGACACGTATTCCAAAGAACCCGACGTTAAGAAGCCGAAAAAGGGTATTAAGCGTAAGGAAATGCAGGGAAATATTGAGTTCCGCAACGTCTCGTATGAAGTGGAAGGCGAGGATATCATCCACAATATCAGTTTTTCGGTGGAAAAAGGCCAGACCGTGGGAATCCTTGGTTCCACAGGTGCCGGAAAATCGACGATCATGAACCTTCTCTGCCGTTTTTACGATGTGACGGAAGGAGAAGTTCTGGTCGATGGGATCAATGTAAAAAATTGGGATTTACATGATCTGCGCGACAATATCGGTATGGCGATGCAGGATGTCTTTTTGTTTTCCGATACGATCGAGGGAAATATTGCCTACGGAAAGCCGGACTGCACCTTTGAAGAGGTCAAAGAGGCGGCGGTTATGTCGGATGCGAATCTGTTTATCAAGGCGATGCCGGATGGCTATCAAACGATTGTCGGCGAGCGCGGGGTAGGACTGAGCGGCGGTCAGAAGCAGCGTATTTCTCTTGCGAGAGCGCTTTTGAAAAAGCCGTCGATCTTAATTCTTGATGATACGACTTCCGCGGTGGATATGGAGACGGAAAGTTATATTCAGGAACAGTTGAAAAAACTCGGCAGAAAGCATACCGTGTTTGTTATTGCTTACCGTATTTCTTCGATTAAAGATGCCGATGTGATCTTTGTTATGGACGAGGGGCGGATCGTCGAGCGCGGCAATCACGAGAGCCTTTTGAAGCAAAACGGCTATTATGCAACCGTTTACAAACATCAAAATGGAATGGAGGGATAAAAGTGGCGAAGCGAAATACGTTTTCCGAAGATGAAATTTACGAAGAAAAATTTGACATCAATCAGGTAAAGCGACTGTTTCATTATGTGAAACCATATCGTGCCCAGATTGCGCTGGTTGCCGTATTGATGCTGAGTTCCTCCGGACTTTCGATGTTGATTCCGACTTTTTTTATGAAAGTGATGGACGACTGTATTCCGATGGGGATGCCGGGCATGAAACCGATCTTAGGCTACGTTGCGGCAATCCTTCTGATTACGGTATACGGCATGATCAGTTTGAAACTGAAGATCCGTTATATGAGCCGCATCGGCCAGAATATCGTGCATGAGATACGAAGCGACATTTTTAATCATTTACAGGAATTACCATTTTCGTATTATGATGAAAGACCGCACGGAAAAATTCAGGTCCGGGTGGTAAATTATGTAAATAACCTGAGTGATCTGCTGTCGAATGGTATCATCAATACGATTACGGATCTCTGCAACCTGTTTTTTATCGTAGGTTTTATGATTGCGATCAATGGAAAACTTACGCTGCTTTGTATGTGCGGACTGCCGGTGTTGGTGTTTGTTGTGGTGATAATTAAGCGCAAACAGCATAAATCCTGGCAGATCCAGTCCAATAAGCAGTCCAATCTGAATGCCTACATCGCCGAGAGCATTAATGGCGTGCGCGTGACTCAGTCGTTTGTACGCGAAGAGGAAAATATTGACATTTTTAACGGGCTGTCACGAAGTTATCGAAAAGCGTGGATGCGCGCAGTGCGCTACAATTTCCTGATGTCGCCGATGGTGGATATTATTTCCAATATCACGACAGCATTTATCTACGTACTGGGAATCCAGTGGATGTTTCAGCCGGATTCCGGCATTACGGTCGGCGTGCTGGTGGCATTTACCGCGTATATCAGCCGGTTCTGGAACCCGATCAATACGCTGGCATCCTTTTACAATTCGCTCCTTACGGCGATTTCGTATCTGGAGAGAATTTTTGAGACGATCGATGAACCGGTCGATGTCAAAGACCGTGAAGATGCGGTTCCGATGCCGCCGATCCGGGGAGAAGTCGAATTTCAGGACGTTACGTTTAGTTATGAACCGGGAGTCGAGATCCTTCAACATGTAAATCTGAAGGCAGAGCCGGGGAAATGTATTGCGATCGTTGGCCCGACAGGAGCCGGAAAATCGACGATTGTAAATCTCATCAGTCGTTTTTACGATGTCGACAGCGGAAAAGTGCTGATCGACGGCATTGACATCAGCGGCGTGACATTGAAAAGTCTTCGAAGCCAGATGGGAATTATGATGCAGGACAGTTTCATCTTTTCCGGGACGATTATGGACAATATCCGCTACGGCAATCAGGACGCAACCGATGAGGAAGTCATCGAGGCGGCGAAAGTGGTCTGTGCGCATGATTTTATCATGGAAATGGAAAACGGCTACCAGACAGCCGTAAATGAACGGGGAAGCCGTCTTTCCGCCGGACAGCGCCAGCTGATCTCCTTTGCGAGAGCGCTTCTTGCGTGCCCGAATATTCTCATTATGGATGAGGCGACATCAAGCATCGATACCGAGACGGAAATCCTTCTGCAAAAGGGCTTAAACCGCCTCCTGGAAGGAAGAACGTCGTTTATTATCGCGCACCGTCTTTCGACGATTAAAAATGCGGACGAAATTTTGTATGTAGACCAGGGCGGCATCGTGGAACGTGGAAACCACGAAGAACTGATGGCGAAACGGGGCGAATATTACCGCCTGCAAATGGCGCAGAAGAGTTGATTTTTTAGTTTACCAATGAGAGAAAGGATGAAAGATTACAATGACAGGATACCAGATTTTATGGCTGTTTTTATGCTACTCCTTTACCGGATGGATATTGGAGACGGTGGTGGCGACACTGCGGCAGCGGCGGATCACAAACCGTGGTTTGATCAATGGACCATTTTGTATCATTTACGGAATCAGTGCGGTGCTGATCACGTTTACCGTGCGGGAATTGACAGGTGTAGCGCTATTTTTATTTGCCGCGGTTTATGCTACAGTAGTAGAATGGATTGCCGGACATTTGATCGAAAAAATATACCACGAACGCTGGTGGAATTATTCGGATGTGAAATGGAATCTCGGAGGTTACGTATGTCTTCCGGCATCGGTGTTGTGGGGCGCTCTCGGATTTTTTGCCGTAACGGCAGGAAACCGTCTGCTGCTTGACCTTTTCCGAATTTGTCCTTTCGTGGTAATGCGCGTCATCCTTTGGGTGATCGCCGGACTGCTTTTGGCGGATGTGCTCTTTTCGCTGATTCCAATTTTTTACAAAGGCGAAGGCGTGGAACTTGTCAAAGAGGCGGATGGAAAATTTACGGAAGTGAGCAAGCGTCTGCGTCACTGGATCACCATGCGTATGGCAAAACGTATCCGCAAAGCCTATCCGAAGTCTGAAAAGGTGGAAAAGGCAGAAAAACGGACAGACGTATTTGCCTATGGATGCGGATTTTATAAAGTGGTATTATTGTTTTTTATCGGTTCCTTTCTGGGAGACATTGTGGAGACAATATTCTGCCGCCTGAAAGCGGGTGTGTGGATGAGCCGGAGCAGCGTTGTCTGGGGGCCGTTCAGCATCGTGTGGGGTCTTGCAATCGCAGTGATCACGGCAATGCTCGTCCGCTACAAGGACCGGAGCGACGGATTTCTCTTTACGCTCGGCGTATTTCTTGGGGGTGCATATGAATACCTATGCAGCGTATTTACAGAAATTGTATTTGGAAAAGTGTTCTGGGACTACAGCAATATGCCGTTTAACCTGGGCGGCCGTATTAACCTGCTGTACTGTCTGTTTTGGGGCATTGCTTCCGTAGTCTGGTTTAAGATCATTTATGTACGGATTTCCAATGCGATTGAAAAGATTCCGATAAAGGTCGGAAAAGCCGTGACATGGGTACTTATCGTATTTATGTGTGTCAATGTGGCGGTAACCTGTATGGCGCTTGTCCGCCACGACCAAAGGGCGCACGGCATCCCGGCGCAAAGCAGCTGGCAGCAGTCGATGGATGAGCATTTTGACGATGCGCGGATAGAGAAAATTTACCCGGATGCCCAGCAGGCAGATTAACAAAAAAATAGTTACGAAAAAGTTGAAAAGCCCTCTTGCATTTATCGAACATATGTGCTATACTAACACAAAACAAACGTTCGATTGAGCAAGGGGGCTTTTTTATGGATCTGTCAGCGGATATTTTTCAAAAACTGGAGATTTTGGCAGATGCGGCGAAGTACGACGTCGCCTGTACTTCCAGCGGATCAAGCCGAAAGGGAAAAAAGGGAATGATGGGAAATGCGGTCGCCGGAGGGATCTGTCACTGTTTTGCGGCGGACGGCAGATGTATTTCCCTGCTTAAGATATTACAGACCAATGAATGCGTATACGACTGTAAATATTGTCAGAACCGCTGCTCGAATGATGTCCCGCGGGCTTCGTTTACACCGGAAGAGATTGCAGAACTGACGATTTCGTTTTACCGCAGAAATTATATCGAAGGCTTGTTTTTAAGTTCCGGGATACGGAAAAATCCCGATTATACGATGGAGCAGATGTACCAGGTGGTATATCTGCTGCGGACAAAATATAAATTTAACGGCTATATTCATGTCAAGGCGATTCCGGGGGCAGATCCGCTGTTGATCGAAAAGACGGGCTGGCTTGTGGATCGTATGAGTGCCAATCTGGAACTTCCTACGGCAGATGGGTTAAAGACGCTCGCACCACAGAAATCGCGGAAAAAGATTTTGACACCGCTCCGCCAGATTCAGGTAGGACGGCAGGAAAATGCACTTCTGCTGAATGATGGCAGAACGGCCTCGATGCCGCTTCTTCCGGATAGGATGCGAAAAGATTTTGCCTTGCAGGAGGTAAAAAAAGGAAGTACGTTTGTGCCGGCGGGGCAGAGCACACAGATGATCGTGGGGGCGACCGGGGAAAGTGATTATGAGATTGTACATGTGGCAGAGGCTTTGTATAAAAATTTTGATCTGAAAAGGGTATTTTATTCTGCTTTTGTCAATACGACGGGAGATCCCCTGCTTCCGGCGACGAAGGAAGGCCCGCCGCTTTTGCGGGAACACCGTTTGTATCAGGCAGATTTTCTGCTCCGGTTTTACCAGTTTAAAGCCGATGAGATCATTAACGCCGACAATCCGTTTTTGAATGTTCAGGTAGATCCTAAATGCAATTGGGCATTAAACCACCTCGAATATTTTCCGGTGGAAGTGCAGACGGCAGATTATCATACGCTGCTCCGCATCCCCGGAGTCGGCGTAAAGTCGGCGCGGCGGATCATGGCGGCGAGACGGCTTGGGAAACTGGATTACACCTCCCTTAAAAAATTTGGTGTCGTTTTGAAGCGCGCGATGTACTTTATTACATGCGGGGGTAAAACGATGGTTCCTCTGCGGATGAATGAACGCTTTATCCTGACAAATCTCCTTGGTCTGCGGGAGCGGCTTCCGGCAGCAGTTACCGGAGAAGACCGTTATGAGCAGTTATCGCTTTTGGACATTTATCCACAGGGAGAGATGGAAGTGATTGGGCAGAGGAGGCGTGTTCGATGAATCAAAATCAATTGACAGAATTTGCAGGGCGGTATGTGTATCTTTGTGAAGACAGCACCGAGGGGATTTTTACTGCGGTTTATGATGCTTTTGCAGATGGACACCGGAAAGAAGATACCGTTCTCCGTCTGGCAGACAGTATGTATACGACTGAACTTTTCACGACGTATATCACGGTTGAGACGGATATGGAAAAAGCGGCGAAGGTTGCCCGCACGATGCAGAAAAAGGTGTCGTGGCAGGTTTACGATGCCTTACAGATGGCATCCCTTTCCTATATGCCGGAAAAAGCGGATGTCATCTATCGTGTTATCATTCTTGCGCTGCAAATGGGAAATCAGGTGCTTGACCATCTTACCGACGCGAATGTTGCACAACTGTTTAAAATGGAAAGAAATGCCAATAACGAGATTCTGCATGAACAGGGATTTCTGCGCTTTGAAGAACTGGCAAGCGGTGTTTTGTTTGCAAGGATCAATCCAAAAAATGCGATCCTTCCCTATCTTGCGTATCATTTCTCAGATCGCTTTCCGGAGGAAAACTGGGTGATCGCAGATACGACACATGGGAGTATGATGATCCATGAAAGAGGAAAAGGGTGTTCCTATATCCATGCAAAAGACGAGGACTTTGACCGGCTTTTACTGTCGTATTCGGAGGAAGAGGAAGTTTTCCAAAAACTGTGGAAACGATATATTGATTCTATTGGAATCAAAGCCCGTGAAAATATCAGTCTGCAGAACCAGATGCTGCCACTTCGCTTTCGGAAGTATATGAAAGAGTTTTAAGTTCTTTCCGTTCGCGGATAATTATGTCCCTTTTTCAAGCATTTCATTATGACTTTATACAGTGTTTATTGACAAAACCAGACATTTTTCCTATAATTAGAGGCATATACACAAGGAGGGGATAGAGATGCGTTGTCCAAATTGTAAAACAGAATTGAAGCAGGATGATGTTTACTGCTATCAATGTGGCACAAGAATCAACTGGTTCTGGCGTTTTAAGACGCATTTGATCGTGGCGGCAGTTGTCATTATCGTGCTTGCCGGGGGAACGGTCACCGGAGTCACTCTTTATAAAAACGGTGTTTTTGATGCCAAGAAAGATACCGTGGCAGAGCAGCCGGTACAGACACAGGAACCATCCAAAAAAGACAGCAAAACAGAGGATAGTTCTGCGCAGACAGCAAAGGCTACTGTGACACCGGGGCAGACGACAAAAGATACCGCGGCATCCGATTTTATCGCTGTGGATAAGACCAAAGACATGAAACCGAAATTGAAGAGTCTGACGGAGCAGACCGCACCGTTTTTGTCGTTGTGTGTACGCTGGAAAGATTTGGGAGGCGGTAAATTTACCTGGGATAATCAGGTCGCAACCCAGGCGGTATTGTATGATATGCTTTATGGAGATCCGGCGACGGGAACAGGCGAAATGCATGTAAGAGGCTATGATAACTCTTATGCGGGAATTGCCAAACGTGTAAAAAAAGAGATGAAAGCGCGTTACGGAGATGCGTATATGTTTGATATAAATTATGGGGATACGTTCCCGTATTATTTGTTCCGCAAGCAGAATAAAAAAATAGAATATGCCGGAGAAGAACTCCGCTCGGAAAAATGCGATGCCAAAGTTACGAAAGTGACCCAGGTGGCAGCAAACACATATGAAGCAGAGATTAAGGCGGGGATTGTAAAAACTTACAATCCGTCAAATGGAACATGGAAAAAGTTCAAACTTACAATTGTAAAAGATAAAAAAAGTAAATATGGTTACCATATTACCAATGTACAATAGAAAAGAGGAATTCACAATGACAGTAAAAGAATATTATGAGGCAATCGGCGGAAGTTATGATGATGTAATGTCCAGACTGCCGATGGAATCGATGGTAGAGCGTTTTCTTCAGAAATTCAAAGAAGATAAATCCTTCGATCAGCTTACCGAGGCCGTACAGCAGATGGATTGTGACGCGATATTTAAAGCGGTGCATACGTTAAAAGGCGTGGCACTCAATCTGGGTCTTGCGCGAGTATCAGAGGCAAGCAAACATCTGACGGAGCTGGTGCGCGGAAAAGAAGAAAAAGGAGATGCGGTGCCGGCAGAACTTCAGGAAGAAGTGAAGAAGGCATATGAGACACTTGCGGAAGATTACCGCGTAACAGTTGAAAAACTGGCAGAACTCTGATTCTTAAAACCACGGAAACACGGACGTTTTCAAAAAATATAAGAGAAAAATAAAAAAAAGTCTTGCATTTGCGGGATTTTTTTTATATAATGAGTTAGTAATAACTAACATAAGTTATGCACATAATACAAAAAGTAGTTACACATAATCAAGAGATATGGAGGACTTGATCATGGAAAATGAAAAACGTGAATTTATTATAAAAAAACTGAAAGAAAAGGGTTTTCGTATCACCAGACAGCGCAGAATGCTTTTGGATGTTATTCTTGCCAATGAATGTTCCAGCTGCAAAGAAATATTTTTTGAAGCATCACGCCGTGACAATGGGATCGGAACTGCAACCGTATACCGCATGGTAAATCTGCTGGAAGAGATTGGCGCGATCGACCGCAAAAATATGTATAAAATTTCTTATCCAAATGACTGCTCGCTGGAAGAAGCGTGTATCGTAGAGATGAGTGACGATTCGACGTGCCGTCTGTCCGCGAAAAAGTGGAATGAGGTGCTGTATGCCGGTCTGGAAGCATGTGGATATCTGAAAGGCCGCGAAGTGAAAGGAATCATTTTACATCCTTGCAGTTGTGAGCAGGAGGAATTAGGGCATGCCGTATGAGCAGATGAAAGAATATCACAGCAGAGGAATTAAAGAATCCGTCAACATATTGATGGCGATGCATTGTGGACCGATGCTGCGCGGACTTCGAAATGAAGTTATCTTATCTGTGGAAAACCGGTTGATGAAAGAGATGATATCGCAGTTACAGGATACACCGTATGGCTATCTGATCTTAAACCGGGGCAAGAAAAAATGCCTTGTCATGCTGTATCACATCAAAAGATTTTGCCGGTATATTTCCCGAAAAGAAATTATAGAGGCGCTGGACAGATTTGACTACGGATTGTCGGAGGAAAAAAGTCCACAGGAGAACATGATACGGGCGTTATTTGGGATTGCACAGGCAATGTCCGAATATTATGAAGGCAGAAAAGAGTTTCCGCATGAACTGGGATATATCCTGGAGTACCCACTGCATGATGTAGAAATGTTCATTAAGAATCAGGGACAGAATTCTCTGATGACCGGATATTGGAAAGTTTATGACAATCTGGAAAAAGCAAAGGAAACCTTTAAGAAGTATGATCAGGTGAGAGAACAGGCGATTGCAGATGTTATGGCAGGCAAAATGTTTTACGAGCTTGCTGTATAATCAATAAAAGAAATGTGCGATGCACAGGAAAATGGAGGTAAAAAGATGAGCAAAGTTAGTATTGTTTACTGGAGTGGAACCGGAAATACACAAAAAATGGCAGAGGCTGTTGCAGAAGGCGTAAAAGAAGCCGGAGCAGAAGCAGATCTGAAATTTGTGTCTGCTGCAACAGTAGACGAACTTGCTGCAGAACCGGCATTTGCCCTTGGCTGCCCTTCCATGGGAGCAGAGGAACTTGAGGATGCTGAAATGGAGCCATTTATGGCTGAGTTGGAAAGCAAGATTTCCGGTAAAAAGATTGCCTTATTCGGTTCTTACGGATGGGGCGGCGGTGAATGGATGCGTGACTGGGAAGCGCGTGTTCAGAGTGCCGGCGCAACCGTTGTAAACGGAGAAGGCATCATAGTAAACGGAGAGCCTGACGATGATACCATCGAGGAATTAAAGGCTCTTGGTAAAGCATTGGTATAAATCTCCTTTCATTAACTATTGAATAGTTACCTTTTTTATAGAATGCTTTAGCGAAAAAAACGATAGAATCCAAAGCAAAAAATCCGATCATGAGCATAGCAGCTTCTGACAACTATCACTGCGGCACTTCGAAAGAGGCTGCGTCAGAAGACTCATGATCGGATTTTTTGACACTTTTTATCCTGTTTCGATATTTTCTGTAAGACTACAATGCGGTATAATGAAAATAGTAAAAGACGGAGGGAAGGAAAACAAATGGATCGACAGAGCAAAGGTATTTCATTAAAGAAAATAGAAGTTACAGATCGTTTTTTGAAACGTGAGATGGAACTTGCGAGGACAGAAGTGATCCCGTATCAATGGGAGGCACTCAATGACAACGTCGAGGGAGCAGAACCGAGTTTCTGTATGCGTAATTTCAAACTGGCGGCAAAACTGGGAGAAAGACGGAGAGCACAGGGACAGGAAAGTCTTCCGGTATGGACGACCGAAGAGTTTAATCTGGTGCCGGAAAAAGGCAGACCGATGGAAGAGCGCTTTTACGGATTTGTGTTTCAGGATACCGATTTTTCCAAATGGATCGAGGCAGTTGGCTATTCTCTGGCGGCGCACCCGGATCCGGAACTTGAAAAACTGGCGGATGAGGCGATTGACATTGTGTGTGCGGCACAGTATGAGGATGGGTATCTTGACACCTTTTATATCATCAACGACCCGTCCAAGCGGCTTACCAATCTGCGCGACCACCACGAATTGTACTGCTTTGGGCATCTGACCGAAGGGGCAGTTGCTTATTATGAAGGGACGGGAAAAGACAAATTGCTGAAAGCGGCGATGCGTTTTGCGGATTATGTCGAGGCGCATTTTGGAGAAGAACCGGGAAAATGCAAAGGCTATCCGGGACATGAGATTGCGGAGATGGCGCTGGGGAGACTGTATGAACTTACAGGCGAAGACCGCTATCTGAAACTTGCGGCATTTTTTGTAGATGAGCGTGGGAAAAAACCGTATTATTTTGATAAAGAACACGGAATTGTGAGAGATCCGGGCGAGGACAATGACGATTATTATCATCAGGCACACCTTCCGGTACGCGAGCAGAAAGAGGCGGTGGGACACGCCGTGCGCGCGGTCTATCTCTACACAGGAATGGCAATAATTGCCAAATATAAAAACGACGATACGCTGCAGGCGGCTTGTGAACGCCTGTGGGACAGCATGACAAATGAAAAAATGTATATTACCGGTGGAATCGGCGGTACGCCGGAGGGAGAGGCGTTTTCCTATCCGTTCCATCTGCCGAATGACCGTATGTACAACGAGAGCTGTGCAGCGATTGGATTGGCATTTTTTGCCAGAAGAATGCTGGAAATGACACCGAACAATAAGTACGCCGACGAAATGGAACGCGCGATATACAATACCGTTCTTGGCGGCATGGCGCTGGACGGAAAAAGTTTCTTTTACGTCAATCCGATGGAGGCTTATCCGGAGGGAGTCCGTCACGATGCGCAGTTAAAGCATGTGGTACTTCCGCGGCAAAAGTGGTTTGGGTGCGCCTGCTGTCCGCCAAACATCAATCGCATTTTGAACTCGGTGGCGCAGTATGCGTACAGTGAAAATGAAGGTACGCTGTTTATGCACTTGTACTGTGGCGCAGATATTGATACCGCATTTTCCGGCAAAAAAGTGAAGATTCGGGTGACATCCGCTTATCCATGGGAGGAAAATGTTCAGATTGCATTTGAGATGAAAGAGGCCGTATCTTTTACGTATGCGATCCGCCTGCCGGGCTGGTGTCCGGAGGCCAAAGTACTGGTAAATGGCGGGGAGGCCTGTGGAGAAGAAAAAGACGGCTACCTGTACATTTCCGGAAATTGGGAAAATGGTGACCGCATAGACTGCACATTTCCGATGAAAGCGCTGTATTATCAGGCGGATACCAGAGTGCGCGACGATATCGGAAAAGCAGCATTGATGCGCGGACCGATCGTATACTGCGTGGAAGAGGCGGATAACGGCAAAGAATTGTCGCTTCTTCAGGCAGATACCTCGTTTGAACCTCAGATCATAGAAGAAAAATGGGATCTTGCCGGGGCGGAAGATGTCGTCCGGCTGCGGGGCAGAGGGCGTCGGATCGTGCCACAGGAAGGAAAACTTTATCAGCCGTTTTGCGGTTATCAATACGAAAAAACGGAGATAACATTTATCCCGTATTATACCTGGTGCAACCGCGGCGTCGGCGAGATGAAAGTCTTTTTACCGATCGCCGGTGTCTGAAAAACGAGTGCGCGTCGCATGGCCGGATTTACAGCGGTAATCTCTGGGAGTCTGGCCGGTGACGCGTTTAAATGTCCGCGAAAAATTGTGGTTGTCGGAAAAGCCAAGCTGATAAGCGATTTCCGTGATACTCAGCGGAGAGCCGGAGAGCATTTCTTTGGCTGCTTCCATCTGTTGTTCATTAATATATGTCTTTAAGTGCATTCCCGT